>JBOHOM010000102.1:0-15981 GCA_050731075.1 Nitrospiraceae bacterium | reverse complement strand
AACACCACGGTGGGGTCCGCAGGCAGCGTGATCCAAGAGCCCACCTGCATTTCATTTTCAAGCTGGCCGGGCCCCCAACCGGCATAGCCCAGATAGGCTCTGAACGCCTCCGTGCCAGCCGGCTTCTCAAACACGCGCTCAAGCGATTCGAGATTGCCGCCCAGATACACCCCGTCGAACACATGGTGGGTGTCGGGCGGCTCCTGTGTCAGACGATACAGCAGCAGCACATGATTCGGCTGCACGGGGCCCCCCGAGAAGAGGACATGGCGCTGGCTTTCAAGGACGGGAACCTGGGGCAGCACTTCCGAAAGCTGCATGGCGGTCGGCCGATTCACGACGACGCCCAGCGCGCCTTCCGGCCCGTGCTGACAGAGCAACACGACGGACTGACGGAAATTCGGATCCCGCAGACCCGGGCTCGCGATCAGGAAGATGCCTTTGCCGAGCGAAGGAGCCATCGTCAAATCCTACACCGGGAAGACGCGGTGTGCAATGGAAGGCGCGATCAAAGAAGGCCAGAACCGGTCAGATCTCGTACAGGTGCGGTTGCCGGTCACGGAGGAGGTCGTTATACGGCGTCAGGGATTTGTTGCGCGCCTCCGCGGGATCAATGTCGAGGATTGTCAGTTCTTCCTGATCGCTCGGGGCGCGGTGGAGAACGCGGCCTTGTGGGGTGACGATCTCGCTTCTGCCGATATAGGTCAGCCGGTCCTTTCCGCCCCGCGCCTCGAACCCGATCCGGTTCGCCGTGACGCTGAACACGTGATTCTCCAGGCAGCGGGTCACCATCGCGTCCGGACAGTGCGGCAGCACCAGATTCGAGGGATGGCACAGGATGTCGGCGCCCTTGACCGCCAGCGTCCTTGCCGCTTCGGGGTAGAACCAGTCGAAGCAGACCATGATCCCGACTTTCGCCGACCCGATGTCCCAGACCCGGAAGCCGGTGTCGCCCGGGGCGAAAAACAGCGTTTCTTCATAGTACAGGTGCGCCTTGCGGTACACGCCGAGAAACCCTGACGGTCCCACCAGGACCGCCGAGTTGTAGCAGCGGTCCACGTGGCGCTCGGGCAGACCGGCCACCAGGTGCATGCCGCGGGCTCGCGCGAGCTCGAGGAGCCGTTTCGTGGTGGGACCATCGGGGACAGGCTCGGCCAACGACTCGACTTCTTCTTTGGACAGGAACTGGTAGCCGGAGGCGAACAGCTCCGGCAGGACCATGAGATCGCAGCGGGCCTTGGCGAGCCGGGTGGCGACGACGTCGAGATTGCGTTTGACGTCGCCGAAGACCGGATTGAATTGATAAAATCCGACCTGCATGGCTCACGCACCCCCAAATAAAAACGGGCAGGGAAACCCTGCCCGTCTGGTGAGCGAACAGCCGGCGTGTCGCCGCGATGAGCGCCTTGCTGCCCGCTATGCCTTACTTTGCTTCTGAAAGATGCATGATCGCGCTCTCAGCCGCCTTCGTGGCCACGTCCGCGTGGCCGGCCTTCCCGTGCTCGACCGCTTCCTTCAGCCCCTTCACCCCCTCGGCGAGGTGCGGGTTTTTCATGTCCTTCTGAGCCGCTTCTGCGTGCTTCAACCCCTCTTGCGCATGCTTCACCAGCACGTCGGCGTGCCCCTGCTTCCCGTGGGCCACCGCTTCCTTCGCATGGTCCAAGGCCTCGGCGACATGCTGATTGCCACCGGCCAGCGCCACGGAAGGCAGACACACGACGCTCAGGAACGCCGTGATCGCGCCAAGCATGACTGCTCCAATCAGAACTGATTTGCCCATCGCCCACCTCCTCCTCTCTCCGGATGAGTTCGTGATCTACCCGGGAGCGACCCTCCCGGACCATCGATCATATCGGGCACGATACCACGTGGAATTTTCTAGTGTCAAGAAGGCTTGGACTCCGCTTGTTCGATGATCTTGCGCAACAGTTTCACATCCGTCTCGACCGGCGCCGCGAAGTCCCGACTCCACTCCCACCACGAACCCGGATAGTTCCTGACTTTCGGGTAGCCGGCCAGCCGCAACACGAAGTACAGCCACGCGGAACGGACTCCCCCGGTGCAGTAGCAGATCACCTCCTGGCTTTCATGGAGCCCCTTCTCCTCCAAGCTTGATTGGATGGCGTCGAGGTCTTTGACCGTGGCGTCCGGCTTCAAGAAGGTGTTCCAGGGCGCGCTGATCGCGGACAGGATGTGGCCGGGTCTCGGAATCCCCTGCACTTCCTTGCCGGCGTATTCTTCCAGGCTGCGGGCGTCGGCGATGACGGTCTCGGGATGGGGACGCTTGACCAATTGCTTCAGCTCGTCCTTGAACACGATCAGCGCAGGGTCGGGCGACACGCGGAAATTGCCCGGTTTTGGAGTCACGGTCCCGTGCTCGTAGCGCCGCTGTTCGGCGATCCACTTCACCCACCCCCCGTCCAGGATCCTGAGCCTGGTGAGCCCCAAGTACTGCAGCATCCAGAACATGCGCCCCTCATCGCCCCAATTATCGAAGGGATTGGAGTAGATGACGATGTCGCTGTCATGATTGATGCCCAGCGTCTGAATCTTTTGTTCGATCCGGGAGAGATCCTGGTCCAGCAAGCCTTTGGCGGTCGCGGTCGGATCGCTGAAGTCGTGCCAGGTGGCCTGCACCGCTCCCGGGATGTGGCCGCCAAAGGCATAGGCCGCCTTGCCGCGGACATCGATCACCACAAGGTCCGCGCGGCCTACATTCTGTTCCAACGTGACGGTGTCGATCAGAAACGGATGGATCATGGATCTCCTTGTGTACGATGAAGCCCTCCGGCGTTAGCCTGGCCTTCGGCCATCGACCGCGCAGGCTAATCGTGGCTCATGGTCTCCTTGACTCAATGCGGCCGTCAGATCTCCTGGGAGGGGAAAGTCGCGCTCGTAGATCGTGAACGCGTACGGATCCTCGGCCGTGAGTCCATACTCCTTCTTCAGCGCGTCGTGCTGTGCGTCTGTCAGGATGTGGTAGCGAACGCGTGTCTTGAGCGTGAGCCCCGCCGCCCGCGCCGGAAGGCGATACGCGAACGTATAGTCCCGGCTCGCCAGCGGCATCAGGCGATTGTCGTACACCTCGACGATCACCGGTTGCCACAGGATCCAGCGGCCCATGGTCTGCGACTGCTGAGCCAGGACTTTCGCCTCACCGTCCAGGACGGCAAACTCCACCGTAAAATGGCGGTCCGGATCGCCGGTGGGAATCTTATGGCCGGCCCCCGCATTGATCAGCGTCAGCGTGACCCTGAGGTGGTCTCCTGCCTTCGGAGCCGGTGGATCGGCCTCCACCCGCACCGCCACGGCCCGCTTGATCATGTCGGGATCATGGCCGCCCCGCCAGAGATGCCGACGCCCCTGCCGGATCGGCCCCCCTTCCGCGACCGGGCGTTCCACCTCCGGCATGTGGCAGCTCTGGCAAATCATCCCGCGTTCCTTCATGAAGTACTTGTCTTCATATTCCGCATAGGTTCCGCAGGGCCCATACCGGTAAAACTGGGCCGGCCCGGACACTACGCTGTGGCAGCGGTAGCAGACCTCGGTGGTGCGGAAGGCCGGATCAAACCGGGTGGGGTGCGGTGCGACCGAGTCGTCGAACGGCCCCAGAATGACCCCATCCCGGACATGGCAGGCGGCGCAGGTGATCGACTCCTTCTGGTACTCGGGATCGTAGCGGGGGTTGGGCTCTTGGACCGCTTTTTCCACCCGGTTGCGAGGGATCTCCTTGATCAGCGTCGGTTGCTGGTTCTCGAGCGGGGTATGGCAGTTCAGACACACCCAGATATTCCCGTCCTTATTCCAGTAGGCCTGGAAGAACGGATCGTCGAAGGCATGGGCGTGGATGCTGGTCTTCCACTCCTCGTAGATCGCACGATGACAGGTGCCACAGGACTCGGCTCGCAAGTTGTCGATCCCCGCAGGGGTCGGCTGGTAGGGGATCGGCCGGGCATAATCGGACCGCAGACCGAAAATCACCGTGGGCCTCACTTCGGTATAAAAGAGATAGACAAGGCCGCCAGCCATCGCCAGGCTTCCCAGGATGATCGACCAGACTCTTCGCATTATCTTGCAGACCTCTTGGAGGCCTCACGCCTCCATTAACGAGATCACGTGCCGCTCCACTGACGCGGCGAGGGCCTTCAGGTTATAGCCCCCCTCCAGACAGGAAAGGATTCGGCCCTTGCTGTGGCGCCGGGCAATCCCGGCTACGATGCCGGTCAAGGCCGCATAGCCGTCCTCGGTCAACCCCATCCCGGCCAGCGGGTCATCTCGATGCGCATCGAACCCCGCCGAGATCACCACGAACTCCGGCTTGAACCTGTCAGCCGCGGGCACCAGCACCCGTTCGAAGACCTCGCGATATTCCTCGTCGCCCTGTCCGGGTGACAATGGGACGTTGATCGTCATCCCTTCTCCCCGCCCTTCCCCGCGCTCGGTGGCTCGACCGGTCCCGGGGTAATAAGGATACTGATGGGTGCTGAAGAAGAGCACCGAGTCGTCGTCATAGAACGCCTGCTGCGTCCCGTTCCCATGATGGACGTCCCAGTCCACGATCAAGACGCGGCCAACGCCGTAGCGGCGTTGCGCGTAACGCGCGGCGATCGCGACGTTATTGAACAGACAGAATCCCATGGCTCGGGCCCGCTCGGCATGATGGCCCGGGGGGCGGACCGCACAGAAGACGTTGTCCACCTTGCCGGCCATGATCGCGTCGGCCGCTGCCAACGCTCCTCCAGCGGCCAGGTACGCGGCCGGCAGGGAGCCGGCCGACATCGACGTGTCCGGGTCCAGAGATACAGAGCCGCTGACCGGCGCCTGGGTTTTCAGATCCTTCAGGTACGACCCCGCATGGACCTGGGTGATCCACTCATCCGCGGCCTTCGTGGGCTCGATCCTCACCAGCCGACCCAGCACCCCGCCGGCCTCGAGTCGGGACACGATCGCTCGCAGCCGCTCCGGCGATTCCGGATGGCCAACCCCCATCTCGTGCTTGAGATAGTCCGGATGGTAGACAAAGCCGGTGCGCGCCATAGTGGTTCAGCAAGTAGCTAGCAGCGAATAGCCCGTAGCAGCAGACCTTTGCTACCAGCTAATTGCTATTTGCTGCCTGCTGGCGAAGCGGTATCGTAACATGGCCGAAACTCGATAGACAATGACGAGCGGGCCGTGTACAGTACCCCCGTTCCATGGCGCGGGAGGCCCTTCGCAGCCGGGAGGTCAGGTGGCGCATCCTCGCATCGAACCCCTGAAGAAAGTGCTGGCCATGGACCCGAACGACGACGTGGCGTGGTTCGGGCTGGGGAAAGCCTACATGGAGGACGCGAATTTTGCCGACGCCATCACGGCCCTCGAGAGTTGCATCCGCGTCAAACCGGGCTATTCGGCCGCCTATCTGGCCCTGGCCCAGTCGCTGCAAAAGAGCGGACGGATCGAACGATGCCGGGAGGTCTGCCGGCAAGGCATTGCCGTCTCCACCCAAAACGGCGATGCGATGGTGACCAAGAATCTGGAGCTGCTCACGCAGAGCCTCGGGTAGGATCCGTTCCGACCCCGTTCACAATAATCCTGTCAGCGCTTCAATCTCCCTTCCGCTTAACGGATAGGCAGCAGCCGGGTTGCGCACCAGCAACCGAACCCGCGGATGGGCGGTCTGATGCGAGGGCCGTTCCGCCACATGCGCGTTCGCCAGGCGCACGCCGGACCGCGCGGGAGCCGGCTTCACCTCCCAGAGGGAAAGCAGCACGCCGCTCACGTGGCGAACCAGCGTCAGCATCACGGTGACCGTGCCCGCGAGACACTTGAGGTCAACCTCATCCGGCCCCCGATCCCGCGAGGGATCGCGGCGCGGCACGGTCATCGCTAAGAGCACCGGCGCGCGATAATGCACGAGCTGTCTCGCTTTCTGCGAGATTCTGGAAACCAGCCGGTTGATTAACACCTGGCCGCCGTCACGGTCTTCCTCGTCTCCATTATCCGCCTTTTGTCTGCGCGCCCTCGAGTCCGCGGGCGGGCGACCTCGCGAGCCGACCAGCGCGGTGACTTCCACGAACATCCGGTCCTGACCGAGGGTGCACTCGAAGTCAGCCGTCCTCGACTGTGACTCGGGAAGAAACCCGACCGAGAACCCGGCACGCACCAGCAGCGTCGCCAGCTGCAGCTCGGCCAGGGCGGACTGCAGCGCGGCACGGTCGCTGCCCGTGAGCCGGTCCAGAAGGCGAGCCAGGCGGGTTCGGCTGGCCCGGTCGGTGCAGACATGGTGCAGGGCGGTCCATTGGGCTTCAAACTCGCGCTCCCATCCTGCGGGTGAGGTACGAACCGACCGCTCGGCACGCAGGCACAGGCCCACATCGAGATGCCGCTCCCGCCTCCCTCTCCCACGGAACCGCTTCACCGCCGGCGCCTCGTCGTTAGAAACATATCCAACTGAAATCTTAGGACATTTCTCATACCGCTGCCTGCAGCATCAGGTTGTGGGGAGGACTGGCGCAAGGATGGTGGGGTGGTCAAACGACTAATGGTCCCGTCCTGATGATTTGGGCCACGGTCTCGCGCCCGTAGGAGGTGGTGGCTGTCACGTACTGCACCGCTCGGTTGATCTCGTTCTCTGTCACCGCCTGGCCCTCGCCATGTTGGGGGATTTTAGCATCACTACCCCGTCTGTCAACGGGTCGGTGCCCTGGGCTTCCTCTCGGGGGAGCTGATGCTCCCCTCCTGATCGTCTCCCGTTCTATGCTCATAACAGATTGAAAGTATTAACAAACATTAATTTTAGTCCCGCTCGAGGTTCAATGGTATGATCACAGAGTCTTGTATAAAGGCAGGAAGGTTGTGCCATGAGACACGCCGTCAAAAAACGGTCGAGTATGAAGCCTTCGTCCCCGAGCCGCCGCTCAGGAAGCATGCCGGAGCGATGGGACCTGTCCCATTTGCTGAGAAACCCGGCGGACGATTTTGACCCCCTGGTGAAGGATCTGGACAGCAAAGTCTCCCAGTTCGAGTCGTTTCGGGACCGCCTGAACCCCCAGATGACCAGCCAGGCCTTTCTTGAGGTGATGCGTCTCAGCGAGGACATCGCGGCGCTGTCGGCCAAATTGGGGGCTTATGCCTACCTCTGGTTCTCCGAGGACACCAAGAACTCCCAGGCACGCGCGTTCAAGAACAAAGTGGAAGAGCGGCTGACGTCGTTGCAGAACCGCGTCCTGTTCTTCGACCTCTGGTGGCAGAAGGTGGATGAGGAAAGCGCGACCCGGCTGCTCGAAGCATCTGGAGATTTCCGGTACCATCTCGAAACGATCCGCCGGTTCAAGGACCACACGCTATCGGAACCCGAAGAGAAGATCATCAACATCAAGAACGTGACGGGTCGCGACGCGATCAACACCCTCTATGACGTGCTCACGAACGGCTTCACGTTTACGCTCACGGTCAACGGCGTACGAAAGACCCTGACCCGCGAAGAGCTCTCGCGCTATCTCCGAAGCTCCAAACCACGGGTGCGGGAGCAGGCCTACCAGGAGTTGTTCCGGGTGTTCGCCGGCCATCATGACCTGATCGGCGAGATCTATACGACCTTGGTCAACGAGTGGAAGGGCGAGAACCTGGAGCTTCGTCGATTCTCGACGCCGATCATGGCGAGAAATCTCGGCAACGACGTGCCGGATGAGGCGGTCGATGCGCTGCTGTCCGTCTGCTTCAAGAATGCAGAAATCTTCCAGGAGTACTTCCGGATCAAGGGCCGTCTTTGCAGGATCAAGCCGATGAACCGGTACCACCTGTACACCCCGCACCGGACGGAGCGGAAACGCTATCGATACCCGGATGCGGTGCGCATGGTTCTCGGCGCCTACCGGGCGTTTTCCCCGCGCCTGGCGGAGCTGGCCCAACGGGTCTTCGACGAGCGCCACATCGACGCGCGGATCCGGCCGGGCAAGCTGAGCGGAGCCTACTGTTACAGCGTGGTCCCGGAATTCACGCCCTATGTCCTGCTGAGCTACACCGGAGAGGCGCGGGATGTCGCCACCTTGGCGCACGAGCTGGGCCATGCGGTTCACGGGATGATGGCCTCGGATCATTCCGTCTTTACCTTCCATTCCACGCTGCCGCTGGCCGAGACCGCCTCGGTCTTCGGTGAACGTGTCCTGTCCGATACCCTGATGGCCCAAGAGACCGACAAGGCGGTCAAGCAGGGCTTGCTGCTGGCCCAGCTCGATGACATCTACGCCACCGTGCTCCGCCAGGCCTACTTCGTCCTGTTCGAGAAGACGGCCCACGAGATGGTTGCCAACGGCGCAACCGTCCAGGATCTCTCGGAGGTCTATCTGTCGACTCTGCGCCAGCAGTTCGGCAAGGCCGTGGCGGTTGCGGATGAGTTTCGGTGGGAGTGGCTGACCATTCCGCATCTCTTCGGCAGCCCGTTTTACTGCTACGCGTACAGTTTCGGCAATCTCCTGGTGCTGGCGCTGTATGACAGCTACAAACAGCAGGGCTCCGCGTTCGTGCCCAAATACCTGGACTTGCTGGCAGCCGGGGGCTCGAAGAGCCCGGAGGCGATCCTGGCCCAAGTGGGCGTGGATATGCGCGCGGAGACGTTCTGGCAAGGGGGATTCAACACCATTCGAAGCATGGTGGAGGAGTTGGAAAGGACGGCGAGCTGAGACCGGAGCTTACTCCCCCCTTCCCCGCTTGACCCTCCCGGTCACCTCGGCCACCCGCCGGCCCAGCTCTTGGGCGCCCGTCAATTCCTTGTCGTCGATGCCGGGACTGTCCCCCTCGGTGGTGGCTGAAGCGCCAAAGGCGCCGCCGCCGCTGACCACAATCATCTGATTGCCCAGCATTGCGGCCAGGATCGTGAGCATCGTGAGCTCCTTGCCGCCTGCCGCCTGCCCGCCGGTGGTGAAGGCCGCGCCCACCTTGTCCCGCATCTTGAACTCCGGAAAGACCCCAAACTTAAGCTGCCAGTCGTCGAAGAACGTCTTGACCTGGCCGGCCATGTTGGACCAGTACACGGGGGACCCGACGATGAGGGCATCCGCCGAAAACAGGTCGGCCGCCGTCACTTTTCCCACAGGCTTGAGGACCACGGTCGTCCCCGGCACCGCCTGCGCCCCCGCGACAACCCCCTTGGCCATCTTCTCCGTATGGCCGCTCACGGAATGGTACGTCACCAGCACCTTGATGTTGGGGGAGGATTCTGCGGCCTCCACAACGGGAGAGAACCAGGCGAACGCGACAAGCAGGATCCACACCTTGCGCATAGGACTCCTCTCGCAATGATGAGCTGGAACATCGAAACGGGTGAGCTTCTGCAGACTGATTTCTCGAATCCTGGCGAAGGGCGAAGCGGGAAAGGCGCGCGACGGACGCGGCCCGGCCACGGCCGGTCTCAATGCCGCAGGGTCTCCTCATCCATATGCTCCTCCACCGAGACCTCAGTCAACGTCCCGCGATAGTCACACTTGTGGCAGCGAATCCGCCATTCCTCGATCCATTTTTCCTGGACGTACGACTGGCGGCATTTGGGGCAGACGAACACGCCCTTTTTATAGTGCACGAGCCGTTTTTCTTTCATTGTTTTCCTCGCTCCCTGGACAGGCTCGGTCAGGGTTCCCGAAAAGATTGGCACAGGCTGCCGCCCGATTGCAAGCCGAGACGCCCCGGGCCGGTCCAGCCTTGGGGCGGACCCTCATTGCTCCTGCCCTGCGCCCTCCTTTTTGAGTTCTTCCTCGACCAGCACCCGACGAAGCACCTTGCCCACCAGCGTCTTGGGCAGCTCGGGTCTGAACTCAACCTTCTTCGGCACCTTGAACTTCGCCAGATCATGTCGACAGTGGTCCAGGATGTCGGCGGTGGTGGCGTTCTCACCGTCCTTGAGCACCACGTACGCCTTGATCAGCTCTCCGCGCAGGCCCTGAGGGATGCCGGCGACCACCGCCTCCTTGATCTTCGGATGCCGGACGAGCACCTCCTCGACCTCGCGAGGGTACACATTCTCACCCCCTGACTTGATCATGTCCTTCTTGCGGTCTTCAATGTAGAAGAAGCCCGACGCATCCATTCTGGCCAGGTCTCCCGTGAACAGCCAGTCGTTCCGCAGCACGTGGCGTGTCTCATCCTCCCGTTTCCAATAGCCGGGCATCACCTGCGGACCCCGCACCGCTAATTCTCCGATCTCTCCGATCCGAAGCTCGCGTTCGCCGGTCTCGATGTCCATGATCTTGGCGTCGGTATCGGGCAGGGGCAGCCCGATGCTTCGACGCCGGCGCTCCCCCGACTCCGGACGAGTCAGATTCACGTGAGTGACCGGCCCCGCTTCGGTCAGCCCGTATCCTTCCACCAAGCGGGCTCCCGTGAGCGCCTCAAACCGATCCTGGACGGACGAATGCAGCGGGCCGGCTCCGCTGATGCAGAGGCGAAGAGACCGCAGGTCGTACCGTTCCAGGTTCTGATGGGTGTTGATGGCCGAAAACATCGCCGGAACGCCTGGGAATACCGTGACCCGCTCTCGCGTGATCGCCTCCAGGACTTCCGTCACGTGGAACCGTGGCAGCAACGCCAGCGAGCCCGCCACACCAACCGCCAGGTTCAGGCAGGCGCTCATCCCGTACACGTGAAAGAACGGGAGGACTCCCAGGAAGACCTCCTCGCCTTCACGGAGGGCCGTCATCCAGCTCCGGCATTGCCAGGTGTTGCACACCAGATTCCGGTGGGTCAGCACCACGCCTTTGGGAATGCCGGTCGTCCCTCCCGTGTACTGAAGCAAGGCGACGTCGTCTCGGCTGATCCGGACAGGAGGAAAACCGGGCGGGCCGCTCAGGAACTGCCGCAACGTCGACACCGCAGGGCTCACCGACGTGGGGCCGTAACGACCCTGCCCTCTTGTCTTCAACGGGTAGAGCAGACGTTTGAGCCAGGGCAGGTAATCTGCCACGCCGGTCAGGATCACGCGCTTCAGGCAGGTCCGTCCGAGCAGCGGCTTGAGGCGAGGGTAAAACTGGTCCAGCGCGAGAATGGTTTCGCAGCCGGAGTCCGAGACCTGATGCGCGATCTCGCTTTCCACGAAGAGCGGGTTGACCGGGGTGACGATCGCGCCGGCCCGCAGGCTTCCGTAGTATCCGATCACGGTCTGCGGGAGGTTCGGGAGCATGAGCCCCACCACCCCGCCTTTTCGAATCTCCTGATTCATCAAGGCGTGGGCGAACCGAGTGGCGAGCGCGTCCAGCTCGCGGTATCGGATCACGCGTCCGTAAAAGCGGAGCGCCGGACGATCGGGATACCGCTCGGCGGCACGGGTCAACAGATCGGGCAGGGCGATGTCGGGGTAAGACAGCGTGCCGGGAACGCCGGGATCATACTGTTTGAGCCACACGCGGTCCATCAGGAATCTTTCATCCGGCCGCCACCTTAGCCGGTCCCCCGGAGATTGTCAAACACGGCGAACGGAGCCGCCTGCCGGCGGCATCCGGGTCTGAAAGTGGGCGCCCGGCGAGCGCCTTGACAGAGCGCTGGAGGGCCGCTAGGATTCGCGCATGGGTTGCGGCGCAGTATGGACATGCTTGCAACAACTCTCGAGACCGCTCGCACGAGCCGGTCTGGCAACGACCGTCCTCGTCCTGACCGCCGCGCTTCAGGCCCGAGCAGGATCGGAGGGGCCGTCAACGGAGCAGGGGTTGGTGCCCGTGACCACCCCGCAGGGAGTCACGATCCTCGCGGAGGTGGCCGACACCACGGAGAAACGAGCCAGAGGACTGATGTTTCGTGATTCCCTGCCCGAAGACCGCGGCATGTTGTTTACCTTTCCGGAACCACAGCATTGGACCTTCTGGATGAAAAACACGCGGCTCGCCCTGGACATCATCTGGATGGACCGGGACAAAAAGATCGTGCACGTGGAACGGAATGTGCCGGGCTGCAGCCGGAGCGACGAGGGGTGTCCCCAATACCAGCCGAACGAGAACGCCCTCTATGTGCTGGAGTTGGCCGCCGGCAGGGCGGACGGCTTGAAGCTGCAACGAGGGGCGACACTTCGATTCCACGTACCCCACCCGGTTGCCGATCAGCGATCACGCCCTTCACCATAACCGTCGACAAGGGCGCTACCGTTCTTGCCATGCGCGGATCCGTCGGGCCGTGATGACACCGTCCACGCGCTCGACCGCCTTCAGCACCCGGTCCAGATGCTCGGTATCCGTGATCTCGATCACAAAATCGAGCACCGCCTTTCGATCTTCCCGCGTCGAGATCTCGGCTCGGCTGATGTTCGCTTCGCATCCGGAGATGGATGAGGACACACTGGCCAGCACTCCCGTCCTGTCCACCGCGAGGACCGACACTTTGACAGGGTGGGTGCTGGGAGCCGTGGTATCCCACTCGACTTCCACCAACCGCTCCTTGTCATAATCCAACGCATCAAGATTCGGGCACCCCACCGAATGAATGGTCAGGCCTCGGCCACGAGTGATATAGCCCATGATCCGATCGCCGGGGACCGGACTGCAGCACCTGGAGAGCTGCATCAGCAGATCATGCCCGCCTTTGACTTTGACCCCTTTCTCCTCGGGCTTCCCGACAGGAGGCCGCGTGACGGGAGACTCTTGGGGGACCGCCGTCTCTCCCGCAGGACTCGGAGGCTTCAACCGGTTGAGTACCTGTTGCGTGGAGAGACGCCCGTAGCCGACCGCGGCGGCCATGTCGTCCGTCGTGTCAAATCCGGACTCGCGCGCCACCTGGAGGAGCCGGTCCGACTTGAACATTTGAGCCGGCGGCATGTTGTGACGGCGGAATTCCCGCTCCAAGAGACGGCGGCCGATTTCGACGCTGCGCTTCTGCTCCTCAACTTTGAGCCAATGCTTGATTTTGGTCTTGGCCCGCGAGGTCCGGACGAACTTGAGCCAGTCCTTGTGGGGGACCTGCGTCGTCGCGGTCAGGATCTCCACCGTATCGCCGCTGGCCAGCTGGTGCCTCAGGGGAACGATTTTTCCGTCGACCTTGGCCCCCACACAATGATCGCCGATCTCGGTGTGAATCGCGTAGGCGAAGTCCACGGGAGTGGACCCCAACGGCATCTCTTTGACCAGTCCCTTGGGAGTGAACACGTAGACCACATCGTGGAAGAGATCCAGCTTGACCGAGTCCATGAACTGACGGTTATCGGTCAGGTCCTGGTGCCACTCCACAAACTGTCGGAGCCAGCTGAACGCTTTTCTGTCCTTCTCATCGATCTGTCCGTGCTCCTTGTACGTCCAATGGGCGGCAATCCCCTGCTCCGCAACCCGATGCATCTCCTCGGTACGGATCTGACACTCGACATGCTCGCCCTTGAGCCCCACCACCGTCGTGTGGAGGGACTGGTAGAGGTTTGACTTCGGGATCGCGATGTAGTCCTTGAATCGTCCCGGAACCGGGCGCCAGAGGGAATGAATGAGGCCCAAGATCGCATAGCAGTTCATCTTGGTGTCCGTGGTGATGCGGATCGCCGCGAGATCGTACACCTCTTCGAACGAGATGGCTTGGCGTTCCATCTTCTGGTAGATGCCGTAGAGATGCTTGGGTCGCCCCTTGACCTCGCCCGTAAGCCCCGCTTCCGCCAAGGCCCGCTTGACCAGCCGGATGACCTCCTCGATGTAGAGCTGCCGTTCCTCGTCCCGTTTCGCCACCCGCAGCTTCAGGCCGGCGAAGACGTCGGGCTTCAGGTACTTGAGGCACAGGTCTTCCAGCTCGTTTTTCATCCATCCGATGCCCAGCCGGTTCGCCAGCGGAGCGTAGATGTCGAGCGTTTCCTGGCCAATCTGCTGGCGCTTGACCTCGCTGAGGTGCTGCAGCGTCCGCATGTTGTGGAGGCGGTCGGCCAGCTTGATGAGAACCACGCGGATGTCATCGGCCATCGAGAGCACCATCTTTCGGAAGTTCTCGGCCTGTTTCTCCTCGTAGTTCCTGAACGGGATCTTGCCGATCTTGGTCACCCCGTCCACCAGACGCGCAATGTCTTTCCCGAACTCCTGCTCCAGTTCATCCGGCGTGGCGAGGGTGTCCTCGACCGTGTCGTGCAGGAGGGCGGCCACGATGCCGGTCACGTCGGATCGGAGCGACGTCAAGATGCCGGCCACCGCCAACGGGTGCTGGAGGTAGGGCTCGCCCGACCGTCTGGTCTGGCCTTCGTGAGCCTTCGCCGAGAACGCATAGGCCCGACGCACCAGATCCACATCGGCGTCCGGGTTGTAGCTCAGGACCCGATTAATCAACTGGTCGAGCTCTGTAATGGTGTCATACGGCATGGGACACGTTATACGCGTTGGGTCGCCTGCAAGTCCCGGATTCGCAGCTGGATCCGGTCCAGACCATTCCAGCGGTTGAACTCAGGCACGAAGGCCAAATCCACGGCCCGTTCGGCTGAAAGCCCGAGGTCGGCCAGGGAGCCCATTCCAAACCCGATGCTGTCGAACGGAGGCGAATTCCCGTGACGAACCGTCAACTTGAGGTGACGATCCCCGACCACCCGGTTGGCGACAATGGCCAGATTCCTGACCGCGAGCGTGGGCTCCGGATTCCCGGCCCCAAACGGGTGCAGCCCGTCCAACTCGCGGACAAGCTGCTGATCCACTTCCTTCAGGCTGACCTCCGCGTCCACGCGAAGGGTGGGAACCGGCGGCTGATCGCCGCTCCACTCAGCCACCACCGCGGCGAACCTGTCCCGGAATTCCGGTAGACGGGATTCCCGGATCGTGAGGCCGGCCGCGGCGGGATGCCCGCCGAACTTTTCCAGCACATCGCGGCACCGTGTCAGAGCTTGATGGAGATCAAAGCCGGGAACGCTTCGTGCCGAACCCTTCCCGAGTCCGTTCCGGTCCACGGCGATCACGACAGCGGGCCGGTGATACCGATCCGCCAGCCTGGCGGCCACAATCCCGACCACACCGAGATGCCAGTGGCGTGCGGCCAACACCAGCGCTGCAGGGACTTCCGAGCTCCCGACCACCGCCAGCGCGTCTCCCAGCACTTCTTCTTCGATCCGCTGGCGTTCCCGGTTCAACTGCTCAAGCCGTTCGGCGAGATCCCTGGCTTCTCGATCGGACTCCGTCGTGAGCAGCCGAACGCCAGCCCCTGCATGGGCCAATCGTCCGGCGGCATTGATCCGAGGAGCCAACCTGAACGCCACCGTACCGGTCGTGCAGTCCCGGTCCACCCCCGCCGCCTGCTTCAGCGCACGGATCCCGCAGCGGGCCCCCCGTGAAATCAACGCCAAGCCTTCGCGGACGAACCAGCGATTTTCGTCGTGCAACGGGACGACATCGGCAACGGTGGCCAGTGCCACCAAGTCCAGCAGCGATTCCCGACCCAGCTCTCCACCGCCGTAGCATTCCTCATAGGCCTGCGCAACCTTGTAGGCAAGCCCCGCTGAGCAGAGATCGCGAAACGGATATTCCGAATCGACACGATGCGGATTCACCACAGCCAGCGCCGGGGGCAAGCGGGGTTCGACCTGATGGTGATCTGTCACGATGACATCGAGCGCCAATCCGTTTGCCACTTCGATTTCCCGGTGCGACGTGGTCCCGCAATCCGATGTCACCAGCAGCGTCACGCCTTCCTGTGACAGGTCTCGAAGCGCGCGCTCATGCAGTCCGTACCCTTCATGGACACGATCCGGGATGTACACGGTCGCGTCGGCCCCCAGGTTTCCGAAAAACGAGAGGTAGAGACTGGTGGCTGCGATCCCATCCACGTCATAGTCGCCATAAAAACAGATGCGCTCTCTCCCGGCCACTGCCCGATGGAGCCGTTCGACCGCCTTCTCCATGTCAGGAAGCAGAAACGGATCGTGGAGCGCGGTGTGATGCGGGGACAGCCAAGCGCGAGCCTGCTCCACCGTACAGACCCCGCGGGCGAGCAGAACCGAGGCCGTCACCGGAGAAATGGAGAGCGAGCGGGCGAGCGCAGCCTGCTGCTCTCGATTCACCTCTCGGAAGACCCACCGCTTCC
>JBOHOM010000101.1:0-18325 GCA_050731075.1 Nitrospiraceae bacterium | reverse complement strand
GTGGTGGAACTCCAAGGCTTCTCTACACCGATCATACCCACACCTTTCACAACGCCCGCCCCTGTAATCCAAAGCTTTCCGCCGGATATCTAGGCGACGTTTTCGGACAGCGTCGATCAGGTATGAGCGACGATCAGCATATGTCCGCCGGTCTGCCACAGTTCACGTTCCCTACAGCCGGCCGCTCTACCAACTGAGCTACCGGGGAACGATGTCAGCGGTGTCCAGTGAGGTGGACGGGCTACCGTCGCGACTCAATGCAGGAGTTTAGCACAAACGAACCGGGGCCGCGTCAAGTTTGTGAGAACAGAGGTCGGCTCGCTCCGGCCAGGCTCCACGGCTACTGGCTTAAGATCTCGGAGGCGACAAGCTCCGCGGGGTCTGTGATCTCCTCCAGGCAAGTCAGGCAGGTTAAGGAGAATGCCTCCTCGGTCATGAACGCCGGCGGATGGTCGGGATGGATATCGTCATCTGCCACGGCCGGCCCACCGCATTCTTTATGGGTTACGTGTATCCTGCTCATCGGAGTGCTCTCCCTACAGTCGAAGAATCAAGAATCAGGGCGCCAGGTGCTGGTCCGGCGGCCACGAGGTCCCCTCATCAAGCAACTCATCGAGGTCTGATTCCTCTGCCGCGGCATCGGTCTCCGCCGAGCGAGCGTAGTGTTTCGCCCAGGACAGGTAGATGTTTCCGCTGTCGCGCATGGCATGGGTGGCCGTCAGCCAGTGTTTGAGCTCCTTGGCATCCCCCGCCTGTCGCAGCGCGTCCGCACGCTTTTCGAACGCCTGGTTCAGACGTTCAATCGCGAGAGCCGCGGCGAGAATCGATTGTCGGACCTCTTCGCTCATCCCGGTCCCGTTATGTCCTCCGGGCGCTCCCAAATCCCTTGAGAAGGAGCGAATCGACCACTGCGCTGAAGAAGCTGGTTTCAAAATTTTGATGCGAGTGCAGAAATTTTTCCAACACGAAGCGACCCCGCTTGACGATATCCTTATATTCCCTCGGGTCGGTGCTTCGTAGGAAGGCTTCCGCGAGCTGTTCATACCGAGTCAAGCCTTCTCTGGTGAGGAGGTCGATGCGGCTGCCGTTCAAGGTATTATGGTCCTCCGCACCCACCTCATCGCCGGATAACGTGATCGTCACATGCTTCTTGTCGATGTATCTGCCTTCGATCTGCAGGTAATGGGACGCCCCGGCCTCCGGGGGGCGACTGCCGATCACATAGACGCCGTCTCGAAGACGTCGCATGAGACAATAATCTCTTCCGATTGTGGTGTCCCGGATGGTCACCATCCACACCGCAGCCTGGATGTCCCTGACGAAGAACAGGGAGAGAACACCGATATTCAGCCGGAAAATCGGGGATCGGAAGCGATAGAGCGCGTTTCCCATCCCTCCGATAAAGGCGTGTTCGATGTTCTTTTCCTCTTTGTCAAAGAACAGCCGCGCTTTGAATGATCCGGGACCGATTTCGACGGCGTGACCCGCCTCGACGAGCTTGCGCAACCCGGTCGTCATCTCCTCGATGACTTGGGACTTCTTCTGCGGATCTTTGGCGGCCTGAGGTGTGAGGGACCGGGCCACCTCTTCGGCCGTGTAGGTGCGATGTGGTTCGGCTTGGAGAAATTTTAGCACGGGATCCTTCTCCTCGGATGCGGCCGGCCGAGGAGCGTGCGGCTCAGCGGTGTGCGCCATACTCTCTCCACGTGAAGGACCAGGAATAAAAAACCCCCATCGCGAGAAGGCATGGGGGCTTGGTGTCGCTGGTGGAGAGTTAGCCTTGGTAGGCCTGGCCCAAGGCCGCTGCCTCTGCCTTTTGCCTGTCCAACATGATCTCGCCTGTGGCTCCGTTGACGGGGGCCATCAGGATGGCCTGGTGCTTGGCGGCGTTGCAGACGACCACACACAGCTCACAGCCCTTGCATCGGTCCACGACGACGAAGGCCTTCATCTTCCGGGTGTCCAGCCGGATGCAGTCGGCCTCCGGACAGAACATGATGCAGAGCCGGCAGCCCTTCTGCGCGACGCATTTCTCGTCTTCCACGAACGCGACGTTATACATTCCGTTTCGTCCCCGTGTCTTAAACCGCGACCGCCAGCTTTTCCTGCTCCGCCCACGCAGCCGCCAACTCGTAGGATTTCCGGATCGTGGCCATATTCTTCTGAAGCAGCTGCTCCTTCTTGGCGAACTTCTTCTTGATCGCCTCATCGAGTGAGGCCGTTCCTCCCGAGGCGACAAACTTCTTTCCAAAGCGTTCCTGGATGGCCAGGTCTAAGCTCTCAAGCGTCACCACCTTGGAGATGCCGGCGACCGCTCCGATCATGGCCATGTTGGAGGATAGTTCGGTGCCCGCGATCTCTATGGCGAGGGAGGTACCATCGAATGTATAGACCGAGACATTGAGGTTGGCCAGATACTCCTTGTCTTCCTCGGAGAGAAGCTCCGAGTTCGAGTTAATGATCAGAAGCCCGCCCTTCTTAATCCCCGAATAGAAGGGCGCCGTATAGCTTTTCTGTAACGTGATGACCTGAGGGTGGAACACCATGATAATGTCCGGGTACACAAGCTCGCCCCGATCATAAATGCGCTCCGAGCCGATCCGGCAATAACTCTCAGCAGGGGCCATCCGTTTTTCGGCGCCAAAGAACGGGTTGGAGATCGAAAACTTCCCATCCTTATTCGCGGCCATGGCCATCACGTGGGCTGCCGTTACCGCACCCTGACCGCCCAGTCCGGACATTCGAATATTGGTGCGCTTCCTCATGTCTTCCCTCGTCTATGAGTGGTGGACCCTTGCAGCAATTAGGGTTAGGCCTCTATCGCCGTGGCTGCCGTCTGTTTCTCCTTGGCTTCCAAGTCCGCCAAGAACTGCTTCGCCGAATCGGTGACGTACTCGTAATACCGGAACCGCTCTCCAGGCTTCTCGGAGTCCCGCATCTCCTGGAGGCCCTCCATGCTGTTCTTTCCGATCTCGAGAATGCACGGGGTGTACAGCTGCAGGTAGGTCGGTCCGATTTCCCGTGCGATCAGCACGGCGTTTCGGATGACCTTCTCGACCAAGTTCGGCTTACTCACGGTGCAGTTGACCACGTAGGCGCACCCGGATTCGCGCGCGATCTCCGGCAACCTGACCTTGTCAAACCTCTTGCCCACCGGGGCCATCTTGGCCACGAAGCCCTTCCGCATCAGCCCGGATTCCTGCCCACCGGTGTTGGCATAGAGCTCATTGTCGAAACAGATGGTGGTGAATTTCTCCTGCCGGAACCAGGCCTGGAGCGTCATGTCCAGGCCGATGTCCACGGTCGCGCCGTCACCGGCGAGAACGACCACATCCTTGACTCGACCGGGAAACCGGACGCTCAGGGCGCGCTTCAGTCCGCTTGCGACGGCATTCTGGTTTCCGAACAGGGAGTGGATGTTGTGCACCGCCACCATCGGGAAGACCAGACTGGTGCAGCCCGTCGAACCCACCATCACGGTGTCTTCCGGGTTCGGGAGGGAGGCCAGGATGTACCGGAATGCCATGGACTCAGGGCATCCGGCACAGAGCGAGTGACTCTCGATGAGCTCCTTGCTTTGCCCGATGTCCTTCCAACCACGTCCCTCTTTCCCGTAGGTGGCCTGCTCCACCAGATCACGATACTCGGGGGGCATGATGTCATAAAACTCCGGGCAGATCTGAATCTTCTCTTTGCTCATGCTCGCGCTCCTTTCAGGCGTTGGAGGCTCAACTTCCTCGTCCGGCCAGGGTCGTCACGTGCCGGCCCAGAGCCTTCTGGATTTCTTCCACGATGACTTCCGCCGGCATGGTCATGCCCCCTGCGACATGAGGTCCGGCAATCACCCGGTGGTTGTCGGGAATGGTTGCTTTGACTTCTTGGGCCAGCCACCCGATCACGTTGAACTCCGGCACGAAAATATGCTTCGCATTCTTGGTGGCTTCACGGATTTCCTGCCCTGGCCAGGGCCGAAGCGTCTTGACCTTGACCAGCCCGACCCGAATCCCCTCATCCTCCAGCAGCCGAATCGCCTCCCGCCCCTGCGAGACGGCGGTGCCCGATGCCACGATGAGGATCTCGGCATCCGCGTTTTCGGTCTCGATCAGCCCCCCGATCATGGGAACGGTGTGCTTGCGGGACCGTTCACAGGCTCCACGGGTTTCTTCTTGCCAGGACGCGTGGGTCATGTAGCTGATGTAGTTGGACTTCATGACAAAAGGATCTCGCATCATCCGCACCGGCGGCGTCTCCATGTCCATGCAGGGGACCGGCGAGCGGTAGGGGTCATAGGGCGGCAGACACATCTCCGGCGGCGTGAGCAGCACCGTGTCCTTCGTGTGGGTGACAAAGAAGCCGTCGCAGCAGACCGCAATGGGCAGGTGCACGTCCGGCTGCTCCGCGACGATATACCCTTTGAGGATCCAGTCAAAAAAGTCCTGCGCGGTCTCGGCATGCCACACCAGCATCCCGGTCCCCAGCAGGAAGTACATCTCCAGGGTATCGGGTTGAATGCTCAGGGGTGAGTTGATTCCCCGACAAGTGACGATCACCTGGATGGGCAGCCGGGAGCCCACCCACATCGGAAAGTTCTCGAAGGCCCGCATCGTGCCGGGCCCGGCGGTGGTGGTGAAGACACGAGCCCCACCGAAGGCCGCCCCGGCGCACTGGCCCATCACCGCGAACTCGCTCTCCCCGCGCATATAATCAGCCACATACCCTTCCGCATAGAGCTCGCCGATCAAGGCTGCCGCTTCACTCTGGGGGGTGATGGGGTAGGCGACCATGACATCCACGCTGGCGCGACGGATCGCTTCCTTGATGACCTCGCTGCCCGTAAAAAAAGCCGGAGTCCGTGGCGCCTCGAAGAACAAGGACTGGGGGTCCGTATAGGTCTGCCCCTTCTTGTTCTGCTTCCCGATCAGACTTCTCTGGACTTCCGAGAGTTCGTTTGCCATGTTAGCCTCCGTCGGCGAATTTTACGAACACATTGTCATTGTGCCGATACCCGGCGTCACCCCTTGCCTGATCGTCAGTCGGTCTGACAAAAGGGACCCCCCTGAGTTTACTCACCCATTCCGCCAACCTGAGAATTTTCTCGGCCGTGGCGTCTCGAAATGACAGCATGGCATCCTCATGGCCGGCTTGAGCGCACATGGCAATCGTAAAGCAGTCCGTTCCGCCGCGAATAATCTTGAGCGAAAGGTTGGCCTGATGACAGTGCACCCCCACGAACAGGCAGACATCCTCTTTGTTGTGCCAGATGGTGAGGTTGGGGTGATTGGGGTTGATCTCCACGTCGGGATTGATCTTCGGATACTTCGGTCGGTAATCCGGCATCGGAATAATGCGGGCCGGGATGCACTCCGCCAGGATCTTAATGGCCTTGGCTTTTTTGGCTGCTTTCTCATTCCAGTTCCAGAGGACCAACGGCCCGGGATGAAGCGTGGGGTTTTTGGCATCCAAGAGCTTCCGAGCGGCGTACTCCATCGCCTTCTCTTCCGGGACAATCACCCCTTCAATATGGGCTTCTCCCGGTTCCGGAAGCACAATGCCCATCCTGGCTGCCGAGGGTGTAAAATACGCCTCCGGTCCCGGCACCACACGATAGTCACTCATCAGAACCAATTCCCCCTCAGACGATGGCCAACACCCTGTTACCTCAGTTGCGATAACTCTAGGCCTCGCTACAGTATTTGGCAAGCCGGCAGAAGGCCTACCCCGCGGAGATAATGGTCTAGGAACACAATAACTCGTGGGCCTTTCGGGACCAAGTCATTGAGGATATTCATGCAATCTCGCGCTGAACTGACCGCGTGAGTATAGCGATTCTCACTTCCGAATGTCAACGACTAACTTCTCTATCCAAGCGGCGAAATCCCCTCTTGCGGGGGAGCTCAGCGGAGGGGCGGCGGGGGGGCCGGTGAGGCCGTTAGCGGACCGCCGCGCAGGCTTCCTCCAGTCCTTGGTCGCAAGCCCGTTCGAAGTCGTCCTTGGCCAGTCTGCCCTGCATGCGGCGTTGGTACAGTTGAGCCCGGAGCAGAAGCGCCTGCGCGTTCGACGGGTCGACCCGCACCACGGTCGTCAGATCTTCAACGGCCGACTCGAGGTCTCCTAATTTCGTATGGACCTGGCTTCGCAGAAGATAGGCTTCCTTCTGGTGTGCGACCCAGCTCTGGGGGGTCTCCGCGTTCAGCAACTTGTCAAGGGTGGCGAGGGCCGGCCGCCATTGTCGCGCCGCCGTCTGTTTTTTTGCGATCGTCGTATACAGAGTAATCAACCGCTCACGTGCGATGTCGAAGAGCGGGTCAAGCTCGAGGACTCGTTCGTAATCCTGAGCCGCTTCCGGCATCCTCCGCTGCCACGTGTGCGCATCACCTCGCCCCAGCCGGGCCCACGTGCTGCTCCCGTCAAGGCTCAGAGCCCGGTCAAAATCCGAGATCGCCTGGTCGACATAGCCGTTCAGCTCGTCCCGTTTGCTCTTCTTTGAGGAAGCCAGGGATGCGACCCTCAGGTAGGTCTGACCCCTCACGATATAGGCGTCCACATTGCGGCCGTCGACGGCGATGGCTTGGGACGCGAGGTCGATCTTCTCGGGCAGGCTTGTGACCTGCATAGCCGACCGCACCAGTTCACCCGCGGCACGGCGACTTTTCAGGGCGGAAGCCTGCTCCGTCTCGCGGGTGCCGGACTCCTGGACTTGCTTGCGAAGCTGGAGCAATTCGGTCTTGAGTTGTTTGTTCTCCGACTGCAGCTGGCGATGGTGCTCCGCCAGCCGCTCGTCGGACTGGAGCCGCGCAATCGCTTGCGCCAGCGTATCGAGGTGGACCGTGGCTCGAATCTTGACGTAAAACACGAGGCGCTCGTCGTCCAGGGACCGCCGCTTTTCCAACGTCTCGACCTCCGTCACGGCGGCGGTCAGCGTCCGCACCCCCAAGGAATTCAGGCGGGAGGTTTTGCCGGCGGCATGCGTTTCGATGTCCTGGGATAAGGCCTCGATGTAGACTCCCGCCTCTTCAACCGCCTTTCGTTTGGCTCTGAGCAGCGCGTTTTCTTCGGCCCCGGCCAGCGTGTCGGCGTCACCCATCACGTAACTGGCGTCGGCCACGACCACCTTCACGTTCTCGGCGAACGCGGGGGTGCTCAACAAGGCCGTCATCATCAGCCACGCGGGGGAGACTCGCCATCCCATGTTGATACTATATCGCTCATGCCCTGCGCCGGCAATGCGGACCCGAATTGAGGGCGGGGGGCTGGACGTGGAGGGCAACGGGCGCGCTGCCGGAATCAGCGGGGCGCGTGCGGGTGACGGGGCCGGACTGCCGCTACCGGCCGCGATTCTCCTTGGGAAAGACCTGAAGGAACGGGTGGACCTCCACCCGCTCGAAGACCCCGTTGACCGTGTAGGGGTCCTCTCGGGCGAACGCCTCCGCGTCGGCGAGCGACTCGGCCTCGATGACGATGAGGCTGCCGGTCTTGTCGACCAGCGGACCTGCCAGCACCACCCGTCCTTGAGCGTCCAGCGGTTCCATTCGAGCGAGGTGGGCGGGCCGGTGAAGCTTGCGCTTGGCTTCTCCCTCCGGCCCATCGAAGCCGAGGATGACGAATTTCATGGCCGGCGTGCTCTCCGGTTAGAACGACTTCGGAACAGGTGAGTCAGCGGTTGCAACAGGGTGCGAGGGCTTAAGATTCCTTTTCCCGCTCCAGGGGCTGCCGACCCGAATATCCGCTGGTGACGTCATGCCACCACTGAACCTCGGTCTCTCCCAACTTCCAACACAGGTACACGACCCGCCCGTCCATCATATGCGGGAAGTCACAGAGCCCGATGTCGAGATCCTTCACCAGCACGCCCAGTTCTTGAATCTCTTGAAGATGCTCGCTGATGAGTTCGAGCGCCATGAGATAATGCGGGCCGGCATAACTGCCCCCTCCGAACTGGGCTTTGGCACTGGCTTTTTTGACCTCGTCCTTCGTGCGGAGCAGGACCGCTTTCCCCCGCTTCACGGCGGTCAAGTGTTCTTCGAGCTGGGGGAGCAGGCGGTTGGCCTCGGAGAGGGTGAAGATTTTCTCTAAGTTCTGTCCTTCTTCCCGGTGCGCCATACGCTGTTTACCTGTTTAGCACAAACATGGCTGTCAAGCAACGGTGAGTTGACTCGACCCATCTGATTCCCGCCTGCCGGGGTGCTCGGAACAGACCCGCACGGGCATGAGAAAATTGCTATTGACAAAAAAACCATCGACCGATAGTATTATAGGCGTCTTCGCTTTCCGAATCGGCCGAAATTCACTTCCAAACCCTGTGTAGCTTCCCGGGGCTGATCTCGAATCAAGCCATCATCTTCTGAAGCTAGGCAGTCGGACGGAGGGGGAGCGTTTCCCCGTGACTGAGGTAGCGACCGACTATCACGCGATGGAAGAGCCAGAGCGGCGGTGAACAACAGGAAACCATAGTCCTTCGCGGGCCACCTCTCCTGACAGGCACATTCACCTTCACCAGTTCGTCCATGTTCGACATCAACTGTACTGCGGCTCGTCACGACCTCGGACCCAGGGGGGCCCGTTGAGTCGACGAGCCTCATGTCAAGGGAGAAGACCA
Source organism: Nitrospiraceae bacterium (assembly GCA_050731075.1). Taxonomy (GTDB): domain Bacteria; phylum Nitrospirota; class Nitrospiria; order Nitrospirales; family Nitrospiraceae; genus 40CM-3-62-11. The sequence continues at coordinate 9,729 of JBOHOM010000101.1, read as the reverse complement.
TGCATCTTGCAGAGTTGAAGCAGAAGACCATCGCTGACCTGAACGAGGTGGCCCGGGAACTCAAGATCGAAGGCGCGCCCAACCTGCGCAAGCAGGAGTTGATCTTTGCCATCCTCCAGGCTCAGACCGAAAAGAACGGCGTGATCTTCGGAGAGGGAGTCCTGGAAACCTTGCCGGACGGCTTTGGCTTCCTTCGGGCGCCGGATTCCAATTACCTGCCCGGCCCGGATGACATTTACATCTCCCCCTCTCAGATCCGCCGCTTCAATCTCAGGACCGGTGATATCGTGTCCGGGCAGATCCGTCCTCCGAAGGAGAGCGAACGGTATTTCGCCCTCCTCAAGGTGGAAAAGGTCAATTTCGAGGATCCGGAGGTAGCGCGGGATAAGATCCTCTTCGACAACCTGACGCCGCTCTATCCCGAAGAGCGGATCCATCTGGAATACGACCCTGAAGAATATTGCACCCGCGTGATGGAATTGATTACGCCGATCGGCAAGGGACAACGGGGACTGATCGTGGCAGCGCCCAGGACCGGCAAGACCATGCTCCTGCAAGCGATCGCTCGGGCGATTCTCAAGAACCATTCCGAGGCCACCCTGATCGTGCTCCTGATCGACGAGCGCCCCGAAGAAGTCACGGACTGGCAGCGGCAGGTCAAGGCCGCGGAAGTGATCAGCTCGACGTTCGATGAGCCGCCACAGCGCCATGCCCAGGTGGCCGAAATGGTGCTGGAGAAGGCCAAGCGGCTGGTCGAACACAAACGGGACGTGGTGATTCTTCTGGACAGCCTGACCAGGCTGGCCCGGGCCTATAATACCATCGCGCCTCCCAGCGGCAAGGTCCTCTCGGGCGGGCTGGATTCAAACGCGCTCCAGCGTCCGAAGCGGTTCTTCGGGGCGGCCCGGAACATCGAAAACGGCGGGAGCCTGACGATCATGGCCACCGCCATCGTCGATACCGGCAGTCGGATGGACGATGTCATCTTCGAGGAGTTCAAAGGCACCGGCAACATGGAGGTCCACCTGGATCGCCGGTTGGCCGACAAGCGTATTTTCCCCGCGATCGATATCAGTCAGTCCGGGACCCGCAAGGAAGAGCTGCTGGTGGACCGGGATCGGTTGAACAAGATGTGGATCCTCAGGAAGGTGCTCAGTCCGCTCGGCACGATGGAAGCGATGGAGTTTCTGATGGACAAGATAGGCGGGACGAAGTCGAACCAGGAATTTCTGCAGTCGATGAACCGGTAAAATAGCCAATAGCTGATAGCGGATAGCGAACAGCCCGAAATCCGGTTCTCCTGGCTGCCAGCCACTCGCTATTCGCTGCTCGCTTAGGAGCGGACATGAAAGCGGGGATTCATCCGGCGTACAAGGTGGCGACGGTCAGTTGTGCGTGCGGCGCAAAGTTCACAACTCGTTCCACGGTGGGTGATATCAAGGTGGATATCTGCTCGAGCTGCCATCCGTTCTTTACGGGAACGCAGAAGATCGTGGACACCGAAGGCCGTGTGGAGCGATTCAGAAAGAAGTACGCGAAGAAGAAACAGTAGGGCTGCTCAGGGACACGCGAAAGGATCCTGCCTCGCCGAGGGGCAGGTCTTTTTGTTTTTGGGGCCGGTGAGACGTTATGGCGAACACGCACACCTCGGAGACTGAGTCTCCGCTGTTCTCGAAATTGGAGGCGGTGGCGAACCGGTATGCGGAGCTGAACAAGCAGCTCATCGACCCGTCCGTCCTCACTCAACCGGCGCTCATCCACAAGTTGAACAAAGAACGGACCGAAATCCAGGAGCCCACCGAGCTGTTCTACGAGTACCGCATTGTGCTCAGAGAGCTTGGTGAAGCGGACCAGATCCTGAAGGACCCAGGTGCGGAGGCTGAGCTGCAGAAGCTCGCGGCCGATGAAGCTCGCAGGCTGCAGGTGCGCAGGCGCGAGATCGAGGGGCGGGCCCTCGAGCTGCTGGCGCCCAAGGACCCCCGCGATGAGAAGAATATTTTCGTGGAGATTCGCGCCGGGACGGGCGGTGAAGAGGCCGCCCTCTTTGCCGGAGACCTGTTCCGGATGTACGTGAAGTACGCCGAAAAGAAACGCTTGCGCGCGGAAGTGGTGGAGGCGCATGAGACCGGCACCGGCGGCTACAGGGACGTGATCATGCTGGTGGAAGGAAAAGGAGCCTACGGGCATTTTAAGCACGAGAGCGGCGTGCACCGTGTGCAGCGGGTCCCGGCCACCGAGGCCAGCGGGCGCATTCATACCTCGACGGTGACCGTCGCCGTGATGCCCGAAGTGGCGGAGATCGACGTGCAGATCGATGCCAAGGATCTCAGGATCGACACCTTCTGCTCGTCGGGCGCCGGCGGCCAGAGCGTCAACACGACGTACTCGGCCGTGCGGATTACGCACCTGCCCACGGGCGTCGTGGTGACGTGTCAGGACGAGCGCTCCCAGCTGAAGAATCGCGCCAAGGCGATGAGGACCCTCCGCACGCGGATCGTGGAGGCCGAACGAGCGAAGCAGGACGCGGAGATCGCCCAGACCCGCAAGTCCCAGGTCGGCACGGGAGACCGCAGCGAAAAGATCCGGACGTACAATTTTCCGCAGAACCGCGTGACGGATCATCGGATCGGTCTGACGCTGCACAAACTCGACCAGGTGCTGGCCGGTGATTTGGACGAGATCGTGGAAGGATTGCGGGGCCATGGAGGCCACGGTGAGCCGCACGGCTGAAGTCAGACCCACGACCCTCGCCGGCCTGCTCCGCGAGGGGGTGTCGATCCTGTCGGAGAACGGGATCCAGAACGCCGAGCATGAGGCGGTCTGGATCATGGACTTCGCACTCGGAGCTTCTCGCCTGACGCTTCGGCTGGAAGGACAACGGCAGGTCACGGCAGAAGACCGGAGCCGGGCGATGGAGCTGTTTGGGAGGCGGGCTGCGCGTGAACCGCTCCAGTTCATCCTGGGCACGCAGGAGTTTTGCGGCCTGGAGTTCGAGGTGGGGCCGGCGGCGCTGATCCCACGCCCCGAAACCGAACTGCTGGTCGAGGAGGTCCTGCGCCACGGCTTCTCCAGTCCTCATCCGGTTATCGCCGACATCGGCACCGGGTCAGGATGCGTCGCGGTGGCGCTGGCGCGCGCGCTCCCGTCCGCCTCGCTGTACGCGACAGACCTCTCTCCGGCGGCGCTGGACCTTGCCCGGAGGAATGCGGCGCGACACGCGGTGGAGCATCGAGTGGTCTTCCTGACGGGGGATCTGCTCGGACCGCTCCGCGCTCGTGGCCTGGAGGGAAAGCTGGCGGCGGTCTTCTCCAATCCCCCGTATATCGCCGACGGCGAGGTTGCGGATCTTCCCCCCGACGTGCGCTCGTTCGAACCCACGCTGGCTCTGGCCGGCGGGGTGGACGGGCTGGCCCTCCACCGTCGCCTGCTGGAGGAAGCACCCGAGTTTCTCACGCCGGGTGGGCTTCTGGCCCTGGAAGTGGGGCTGGGCCAGGCTCACGGCCTCCGTCACATGGCCTTGGCGGGGGGCGGGTACGGCCGGATCCGAACGGCATCGGATGCCGCGGGCATCGAGCGGGTGGTGTGCCTTCAGAAGAAGTGCTGAGCGCTCAGGACCTAGGACCCAGGACTCGGGACTGAACATGGATCGGATCGTCATCACAGGGGGCAGGCCTCTGCGGGGGGAGGTCAGGGTCAGTGGAGCGAAAAACGCGGCGCTCCCGATCCTGGCTTCGACCATCCTGGGAGGAGGGGAGTGCGTCATCACCAATGTCCCCCGGGTGGTGGACGTGGTCACGATGAACAAGCTCCTCGAGCTGTTAGGGGCCTCGGTCAGGAGTGAGGGAAGCCGCGTGGCGGTGAGCGTCGAACGTCTCCGCTCCACCGAAGCGCCGTACGACCTGGTGAAGACGATGCGCGCGTCGGTGCTGGTGTTGGGACCCCTGCTCGCGCGATGGGGCGAAGCGACCGTGTCACTGCCCGGGGGCTGCGCCATCGGAACGAGACCGGTGAATCTGCACCTGGCCGGCTTGGCGAGGCTCGGCGCCGACCTGACTCTTGAGCACGGGTACATCAGGGCGAAGGCCGGGCGTCTGAAAGGGGCGAGGATCTGCCTCGATACACCCACCGTGACCGGCACCGAGAATTTGATGATGGCGGCCTGCCTCGCCGAAGGGAGGACGGTGATCGAGAACGCGGCCAAGGAGCCCGAGGTGGCCGATCTGGCCGCATTCCTGGCCAAACGCGGGGCGAGGATCGCGGGGGCCGGCTCTGACGTGATCACGGTGGAGGGCGTGGAGAGACTCCACGGAGCGGATCACGAGGTGATCCCGGACCGGATCGAAGCCGGCACCTACCTGGCGGCCGGGGCGATGACGGGCGGCGACATCTGCGTCGAAGGGTGCCTGCCTTGGCACCTGGAAGCGGTCGTCATGAAGCTGCGCGAGGCCGGCGCCGAGCTGATCGAAGGGAAGGAAAGCATCCGCCTCAAGGCTCCGCGTCGGCTGAAGGGGGTGGACGTGAAGACGTTCGCCTATCCGGGATTTCCGACTGACATGCAGGCGCAGATGATGGCGCTGATGTGCGTGGCCCAGGGCACGAGCGTAATCGCCGAAACGGTCTTCGAAAGCCGATTCATCCACGTTCCGGAACTGCGGCGCATGGGAGCGAACATCAAGGTGGAAGGCAATCACGCGGTGGTGAACGGGATCGAGAAGCTGACCGGCGCTCCGGTCATGGCGTCCGACCTCCGGGCCAGCGCAGGCCTGATTCTGGCCGGGCTGGCGGCGGAGGGGGACACCGTGATCTCCCGGGTGTATCATCTGGATCGCGGGTATGAACGGATCGAGGATAAGCTGGTCGGCCTGGGGGCGGTGATTCGACGCGTGAAGGGTGGCCCCGGCGTCGCCGCGGCCGGTCGACGCGTATGATCACGGTCGCGCTGTCGAAAGGGAAGTTGCTCGCCCCGACCCTCGAACGGTTCAAGCAGGCGGGATATGCCAGCGACGGGCTGTCGGCTGAGAGCCGCCGGCTGGTGTTCACGTGCCCCGATAATGAGACCACGCTGCTGATCGTGCGGCCGAGCGATGTGCCGACTTACGTGGAGTACGGCGCGGCCGATGCCGGAGTGGTCGGTAAGGATATGCTGCTGGAGCAGGACCGGGATGTATACGAACCGTTGGATCTGAAGTTCGGCGCGTGCAGGATCGTGGTGGCCGCCCTCCGGGGACAGGAGCTGCGCGACCGGCTCTCGTCGAAAATCCGGGTCGCGACCAAATATCCGAACATCACCGAACGGTACTTCAATCAAAAAGGGATTGCCGTCGAGATCATCAAGCTCTACGGGTCGATTGAGCTCGCCCCCGTCGTCGGGCTGGCCGAGCGCATCGTGGACCTGGTATCTACCGGGAAAACCCTCAGGGCCCATGATCTGGTTGAAGTCGAAGTCATCGCGGAGTCCACGGCCAGGCTGATCGTGAACCGCGCCAGCCTGAAGATGAAGCATGGGGGCCTCACCGATCTGATCGCCAGGCTGCGCGAGGGCCGATCGCGGAACGGTGGGCGAACACGTAGATCGAGGGATCAAGGCCGGGGCGGGTGAGCGCCCGGACCGTGGCCTTGCACGCGGTGGGATCCTGACGCGGCGGAGGGGGCGGCCATGAAAGTGATAGCGAGTAGAGACCGGGCCTTCAAGGTCATGGTCAAGCGGATCACGACTCGATCGAATCGGCAGGGTGGCGCCGTGGAGACGACCGTGAGGTCGATTCTCAGCGCGGTCGCTCGCGGCGGGGATCAGGCGCTCGTCCGCTACACGAAGAAATATGACAAGGTGTCCCTCAAGCCGCCGCAGTTCCGGGTCAGCCCGGAACAGGTCAAGGAAGCGTACTACCAGATCCGAAAGGAGGAGGGAGACGCGCTTCGCTATGCCGCGCAGCGGATCATGGCCTTCCACGAGCGGCAACGGAGCAAGACCTGGATGTACCAGGACAACGGGGCGACTCTGGGACAGGTGGTCGTGCCGCTGGATGCCGTGGGGCTCTACGTGCCCGGCGGCAAGGCGGTCTATCCGTCGTCAGTCCTGATGTGCGCGATTCCGGCGAAGGTGGCCGGAGTGAAGCGGGTCGTGATGTGCACGCCGGCTTCCAAGGCCGGGATCAGCCCCTACCTGCTCGTGGCCGCCGACATCGCCGGCGTGGACGAGGTGTACCGGATCGGAGGCGCACAGGCGATCGCCGCCATGGCATACGGGACGAAAACCATCGCACGGGTGGACAAGATCGTGGGGCCGGGCAACATCTTCGTGGCCACGGCGAAACGGCTTCTCTTCGGCACGGTGGATATCGATATGATCGCGGGCCCCAGCGAACTCCTGGTGATCGCCGACGAGGCCGCCAATCCGGTTCACGTGGCGGCCGACCTGCTGTGCGAGGCGGAACACGATGAGGAAGCCCGGGTGTACCTGGTCACCACCTCCGACCGCCTGGCCAAGGAGGTCGTCCGTCAGGTGCAGGATCAGCTCAAGAGGCTGAATCGGATGAAGATCGTCGCCAAGTCGCTCGCCCGCTACGCGGTCGCGTTCGTGGTCGCCAGCATGGAGGAGGCGATCGATCTCGCCAATGACATCGCCCCGGAACACCTGACGCTGTCAGTGGACCGGCCGTTCGACTACCTGGAAAAAGTCCGGCATGCCGGGGCGTTGTTCCTCGGCCGCTACACCCCGCCGGCGGTGGCGGACTACGTCGCCGGACCAAACCACGTCCTGCCCACCGGCGGCACCGCGCGGTTCTTTTCGCCGCTCTCGTTCGACGATTACGTCAAGAAGAGCAACATTATCGCCTACAGCAAAGAGGAGCTGGTCAAAGTGAAAGACCATCTCTCGCGGATCGCGCAGATGGAAGGGCTGGATGCGCACGCCAAATCAGTGGAGAGCCGACAGGTATGAAGACCGCAAAAACCAATCGCCAGGCCACCATCGAACGGACCACCAGCGAGACGGCGGTCAAGGTTGACCTGGCTCTGGATGGAACCGGCCGAGGCCAGATCAAGACCACGCTCCCCTTCCTGGACCACATGCTGACGCTCCTGGCGAAGCACGGGTTCTTCGATCTCACGGTGCAGGCCAAGGGAGATACGGAGATCGATGACCATCACACGGTCGAGGATATCGGCATCGTCATCGGCGACGCGCTGAAGCAGGCGCTCGGGACGAAGGAAGGGGTGCGCCGGTTCGGATGGGCCTTGGTCCCGCTGGACGAGACCCTGGCCCAGGTCAGCGTGGATCTCAGCGGCCGGCCCTATCTGGTCTATCGCGTGGAGCTTCCGCAGCGCCGGATCAAGGCCTTTGACCTTGGACTCTTCGAGGATTTTTTCCAAGCCTTCACGACCCACGCGGCGCTGAACCTGCATATCAACCTGCTCTACGGCCGCAACCCGCACCATATCATGGAGGCGGTGTTCAAGGCGCTGGCGAAAGCGTTGGATCAGGCGACCGCGCTGGATGACCGGCTGTCCGGGGTCTTGTCGACGAAAGGAAAGCTATAGGCAAGGGAGGGCTATAGGCAATGGGCTATAGGCGATAGGCTGAGAAGTCCTTCGTGCCCTTAGCCGCGCGCCTATTGCCTCGGGCCTGCGCGAAGCGCCATGATTGCCATCATCGACTACGGCATGGGTAACCTCAGGAGCGTCCAGAAGGCGTTCGAAGCCGCGGGACACCAGGCGGTCGTGACGCGTGAACGCCGCGTGCTGAACGATGCCAGCCATCTCGTGCTGCCTGGAGTCGGAGCCTTTGCCGACTGTATGGCCAACCTGGAGCAATACGGCTTGATCGAGCCCATTCGGAGCGCAATCGCTGGCGGAAAACCGTTCCTCGGGATCTGCCTGGGCCTCCAGCTCCTGTTCACCGAAAGCGAGGAGTTCGGCCGTCACAAGGGGTTGGACCTCGTGCCCGGCAGGGTCAAGCGATTCCCTTGGGGACTGGCTCCCGCAAGGGTGCCTGTCCCCGGTCTTAGAGAGCAGCGGGGGTCTGTCCCCGTCCGAGCGGGACAGGCACCCGCCGTCGCTAGGCTAAGGCGGGAGCCCGTCCCGCGGCTCAAAGTCCCTCACATGGGGTGGAACGCCTTGACCATCACGCGTGAGGCGCCGCCCTTACGAGGCGTCGAGACGGGAGCCCACTTCTATTTCGTGCACTCCTACTACGTGGAGCCCTCCGATCCCTCGGTGGCCTGCACGATGACGGAGTACGGGATCCCGTTCGTCTCGAGCATCTGGCGAGACAACGTCTTTGCCTGCCAGTTTCACCCTGAGAAGAGCCAAACGGCGGGCCTGCGCATCGTCCGGAACTTCGGCGCATGGAGATGAGGAAGGCGTGAACGGGCCTCAGTGGCAGGCTGCCCAGCGCGTCGCACTGGCTGCGACCCTCCTGGTCCTGGGAGGGTGCGTTCCATCCAAGGTGACGATCAACACCTGGCCGAAGATCGACGAGTATCGCGTCAAGACGGTGGCGGTGATCCCGTTCGAGGCGCTCACCACTCCTCAGGTCACTTCCCCCAACGTCCCCGAGATCCAAGCCCCGCAGGGAGCCAAGCGGTCCGACATTTCATTTGCTCCCCCCCAGGCGACTGAAAAGCTGAACCAGCCGACCGCCACGGTTCCCCCGCAGGCGGCCGAGAAGCTCACGCAGATCGTGTATGGGAGGCTCAAACATTGGGAGGGAGTCCAGTTTCTCCCGCCTGACCGGGCGGCCGGCGCGTTGAAAGCGCTGCGGTCCGCGGCGGAGGGGGAGGGGTTCACGCCGGAAGAGAGAGCCCGGCAGGTCGCGCTTCGACTCTCGGCTGATGCCGCGCTGTTGGGACGCGTGCTGGTGTACCAGGAGCGGGTCGGCAGTAAATTGGGCGCGGACCCTGCGGCGGTAGGATTCGAGGTGAAGCTGGTCGCTGCGGACGGCACGGTCTTGTGGGTCGGCAACTACTACGAGAAGCAACGGCCGATGAACGAGGATTTCATGGGATCGGTTCAGCGAGGGTTTGTGTTCGTCACGGCCGAGGAGTTGGCCGAGTATGGGGCCGGGCGCGTGATCCGCAGTTTTCCGTTCGGGGCGCCGTCGCCCCGTCCACAACAGTGAAGCGAATAGCCGGCAGCGAATAGCCAATGGCTCCGAGCTATTCGCTATTATCCAACAGCTATCAGTAAGCGTCCATGATTCTCATTCCCGCCATCGACCTGAAGGACGGGCGCTGCGTCCGTCTCCGGCAGGGAGACATGCGCCGGGAGACGGTCTATTCCGAGGATCCTGCGGCGATGGCGTTGCACTGGGAGCAGATCGGCGCCCCGCTGCTCCACGTCGTGGACCTGAACGGGGCGATCGAAGGCCGGCCGGGGAACCTGGCCCAGATCGAAGCGATCCTGAACGCGGTGTCGGTCCCGGTCCAGGTCGGGGGCGGGGTCCGGACGCTCGACACGGTGAGGACGTATCTCGGGTGCGGCGCGAAGCGGGTCGTGATGGGCACCGCCGTGCTCCAGGATCGCGCAGTGCTGGAAGGGGCCTGCGAGCTGTTCCCGGAGCGGATCCTGGTCGGCATTGATGCCAAAAACGGGAAGGTGGCGGTGAAGGGCTGGACGGCCGTGTCGGACACCTCGGCTCGCGACTTGGTCAAGACGCTTGCAGGCCTGAACTTGGCCGGCGTGATCTACACCGATATCTCCCGAGACGGCATGTTGCAAGGACCGGATCTC
>JBOHOM010000100.1:0-4389 GCA_050731075.1 Nitrospiraceae bacterium | reverse complement strand
GCTCTCGATAGACCAGCCGCTTCTCCAGGAAGCCGAGCAACTCACCGTGGTCCGCGTACCCGAGGAACAGCGCTTGTCCCGACACGATCGAGTCGTTCCACCCCGGCGGGGATTCTCCCAGCGGAACTCGAAACCGTGGGATATAGTTCCCATCCGTCACCGGGAAGAACTGCGTCAACTCATAGTGTGTGTAGGTGGGCTCCCCCCACGCCTCAGTGAACGCCTGAGCGGTCAGGCCTTTGAGGGCGAGCTCATGGCTCAGAATGCGCGCTTTCTGTTCCTCCAGTGGCGGGAGTGCGTACAGAGCACAGGCCACCCCGGAGAGACCAAGACAGGCCAAGAGGACGGGGAGCGCTGAATGGAACCAGGCCGAGCCGGTGGCGTTCTTGAGCATACAATTACAGCAGCCGACGACTTTTCGGCTCCTCAGGTTTCACGGGTTGACAGATATCGCACTGGCACATCCGGCGCAGATAGTTGAACGAATAGATGCCGGTGTCGTGGCCGTCACTCCATTTGAATTGCAACGCATAGCGGCCGACCGGTTCGACATCCTTGACCATGATGAGCAGCGGCACCTCGTCAGGCTTGATGCGGAGCTGACCGGTCCACTCATCGGTGCAGGCCGCGCAGGGGCAGTGCTGCCGGAGGTACCGGACCGGATATACTCCCTTGTGCCCGTCGTTCCACTCGATCCCGAGCACGCCCTTGTCGATCCAGTCCATGTCTTTCGGTTCAAGAACCATCGTAGCCATGTTTTATACTTTTTACTTTACGCTTCTTACTTTTCTTCTTGGCCCGACCGCTCGACCAGCGTCCGGTACAGCCCGTAACCCATGGCCGCAATCCCGGCCGCGACCAGGCCGAGTCCGGACCGCATCAGCACGTCGTTGGGCTCCGTCAGCCCGTAGATGCTCAGCAGAAACCCGCCGGCCAGAAAGCCTTTGCCGATGAATCGAACCATGCTCGACTCGCACCAATGCGGGCACTATATCGTAATGGTCGAGGAATTGACAAGGAAGGTCAGGAGAACGTTCCAACTCCGTAGGCGGGCTCTCTTCGCTCCGCCGCCAGGAAATCGACCGGGGGAAGCCGCTTGCCCGCCACGATCGTGACGTAGGACTCGACCGCCGCTTCTAGTTCGGCCCGGACCCGGCCGGTGGCTTTGAGGCGGTTCGCGACGGAAGCGGTCATGCGCAGGGCCTGTTGGATGAACGCCAGGCTGCCGGGAGACAGGGACAGGCAGCGGTCAGGATACCGGCTGGCGCAGGCGGCGCAGACCAGGCCGCCGGACGCGGGCAAGAACTGGACAGCGCTGTCGCGACGCAGGTCAGGAGATGTGCCGCCACAGGCGGCGCAGTGGTCGGTCTGGGGTCGAAAGCCCGTCTGTCCGAGCAGCTTGAGCTGGAACAACAGCGTGGTAAGCGCGGGATCCCCGCCCTCTTGAAGCCACCGCAGGCCGCCCAGGAGGGTCTGGAAGATCCGAGGAGCCGGGTCTCCTTCCGCGGTCACCGCAGCCACCAGGTTGACCATGCGGGCGGCCCCCGACATCGCGGCGAGGTCTTCCCGAAGCCGCGGGAAGGTTTCCCGGATGTCCGCCTGGGTGACGCGATACAGCGGATCGTTGTGTTTCTCAAACAGATTGAGGTCGCAGTGAACGAACGGCTCCAGGGCGCTGCCGAAGCGGCTTTTCATCCGTCGCGCCCCGCGCGCCACCCCGCGCAGCTTGCCGAACCGGATGGTATAGAACGTGACGATCCGGTCGGCCTCCCCCCACTTGCGGCTCTTGAGCGTGATGGCAGGTGTCTTCAGCATGTCACCGGTCTATCTCGTTACAGCATCGGGTCTACTAGCAGGAAGGGACGGGCGAATTCTGGAACATCCGCTTGAGCGTCTGCCAGCGTTCGCTTTCTGTCGGGGAACCAAAGAGGAACCCGCCCTGCGTCTTGAGTTCCAGCTCGATGTATTCCTTGTACAGCGCGCACATCTCGGCGTTCACTGAGTCAGGTGCCGACTGCCGTTCCCGGCGCATGCCCGCAGGCGCTGTCGGATCAACCGGCGCATTCGGGTTGGTGTTGAAGCCCGGAGCCTCCGGAGTGATGTTGAACCCCTCCTTCTCCGATGCCTCGAATGGCTTACATCCTTCGCGGGGCTCATTCGAGAACACATTTCCGGGGCAGACCCAGAGCGTCGCGGCAAGGATCACAAGATTCAGCATGATGCGCTCCCTCTTCTATGGTCGGCTTCCATCGCCGATCGGATCGTCAGTCCTCACTTGAGGTAGTCCAGCAGCACCGTGGCCAGAGCCAGGTAAATGCTGATGCCCGTAATATCGTTGGCGGTGGTGACGAACGGACCGGCCGCCACCGCCGGGTCGATGCCCAACCGCTTCAGCAGAACCGGCATGATCGTGGCCATGCTGGTTGACACCAGGAAGGCGATGATGAGCGACACGCCGACCACCATCCCCATGAACCACTGTCCGTGCCACAACCAGCCGGCGGCCGTGAGGAGCACGCCGCACGCCACCCCGAGCAGCAGTCCGATCCAGGTCTCGCGGAAGAACATCTTCCACACATCCGTCAGCTCGATCCGGCCGGTCGCGAGTCCCCGAATGATCAGGGTCGAGGATTGCAGCCCCACATTTCCGCCCATCGCCGCGATCACCGGGATGAAGCTGACGAGCGCGACCACTTCCTGGATCGTAAAGCGGTAGTACCAGAGGATCGCTCCGGACACAAGGCTCCCGACCAGGTTGGTGAACAGCCAGGGAAGCCGCGAGCGGGCCGCCGCCAGGCTCGATGACTTGAACTGCGCATCCTCCTCCGTCGCGCCGGCCATCTTCAGCATGTCCTCAGTGGCCTCTTCGCGGATCACGTCCACGACGTCATCCACGGTGATGATGCCCACCAGCGTGTTGTCTTTCTCCACCACCGGAATGGCCAGCAGGTTGTAGCTGGCGACCTGTCTGGCCACTTCCTCCTGGTCCATATCCACCGACACGCTCATCACGTCCCGCGTCATGATGTTTTTCAGCGGAGTCTCGGGCGGCACCGTCAGGAGCTGGCGGAGGGACAGCACGCCGACCAGATGATCCTCCTTGTCGGTCACGTAGATGTAAAACACCATCTCTGCATCGGTGGCCCGCTGCAAGCGCCGGATGGCCTCCTGCGCCGTGGTATCCTCCGAGAGCGACAGGAACTCCGTGGTCATGATGCCGCCCGCCGCGTCCTTGGGGTACTTCAGCAGATCGGCGATTTCCGCGGAGTCCTCGGTTTTCATGAGCGTGAGAATCTCTTTGGACTGCTCCTCCGGCAGCACGCCCAAGAGGTACGTCACGTCGTCCGTCCCCAGCTCTTTCAACAACCACGCCACATCAGCCGGCGGCATCTCGGCCAGCAGTTGCTGGATGCTGCCGCTATCGAGCTCGCTCAACACCTGCCCACCCCGGGCCTCGCCGCGCACTAACTCGAAGACGGTCCGTTTTTCCTTGGGCGAAGACAGGTGGACGATCACCTTGGCAATGTCGGCCGGGTGCATGCGGCCGAGCATCTTGCCGATGTTGTTGATCGCGCCGCGCCGGAGCAGACGCTGGAAGGAGGCCAGGACGAGGTCGAACTTCGTCTGTCCCTTCTCCGCCGTGTCCTTGGAGAGGTCTCTCAACTGATCCTTTTCAGCCTGTCGCGAGCGCTCGACCGGTTGCATCGTACTCCCCAGCGATGCAGGTTGAGGTTAAGGTTAAGCGAAGATTTGGTCGGTCGCTCCCCTACCTCAGCCTTGACCTTAGCCTCAACCTTTCCCCTGTCTTCAGTACCCCAGGTCCGTCAGTGTCGACTCGTCCTGGCGCCAGGCCGGCCGCACCTTGACCCAGAGTTCCAGAAACACCTTCAACCCGAACAGCCGTTCCATCTCGATCCGCGCGTAGGTCCCGATCGCTTTGAGCCGTTCCCCGCGTTTGCCGATGACGATCGCTTTCTGGGACTCTTTCTCCACCAGCACCGTCGCGGCGATACGCGCCAACTTGCCTTCTTCGACGAACCGGTCAATCTCCACGGCCACCGAATACGGGACCTCCTCCCGGGTTTTCTGGAGTATTTTTCCACGGATGATCTCGGCCGCCAGCGTGCGCATCGACTGATCCGTCACCACATCCTCCCCGTACACGGGGTCGCCCTCCGGGAGGACTTTCACCGTCAGCTCCAGAAGCCGATCCACATTGAGGCCGGTCTGAGCCGACAACGGCACGACCTCGTTCCAGTCCATCATCGTACGGTACGACTCGATCAGCGGCAGCACCCGGGCTTTGTTCACCAGGTCTACCTTGTTGATCAGAAGAAATGCGGGCCGGCCTCCTGCTCTGCCCGTCTCCCGCACCTGTTCGATCACGAA
>JBOHOM010000099.1:0-3694 GCA_050731075.1 Nitrospiraceae bacterium | reverse complement strand
GGATCTTAGCAGGGCCTATGGTTGCTCGCAAGTGAGAGCGGGAGTGCCGGAAGGCACGGCCGAAAATAACAGGGGCGGCCTCGAGGCCGCCCCTGAGTCGTCGTCTTTGTCACTGCACAGACGGGAGAGAAACTAAGTGGCACTCAGCCGATTACTGTTTTGAATAGTTTGGCTTCTCAGATCCTCCCCAATCGCTCTTATTGGTTGTTCCGTATCCCCAGCCCGGCTGCGGCTCGCACTGCCAGCACGGCGCGGCACCGGTCATCTCGCCAATATCGCTGTGGATCCCTGACTTTATCTCTCCCGGCAGAACCTGGCCGACTACTCCCCCGTGTGAAGAGTCATTCGCTGTGTTGATGCCGCGCTCGGTCGTTGGATCCGGCCGCTGGCCAAGGCCACCGAAGCCCACCAGTTTCTCATTCGTTCTCAATACAGAGATGTCCCGAACCAGCTTCTTGCCTGTGCCAAAAGGCTGGGCTGCTGTTTTTTCCTCCTCGACGAGGACATAAACATCATCACCGTTGTTGATCGTTTTTATCTTCTCTAAATTCGTGTGCTCGTCAAAGTACGCAACGACCTCGGATGTTTCACCGAGCCCAGCTCTTCCGAGATCATGCGAGCTCCCACCTGTTTCTAAGTGGATCCTGTGGTTCGCGTAATTGATACCTTGCACGCGGCCATAGATCGTCTCCGGCTGGGAGAGTCTCTCCAGGAGCGCCGCCTTGTCCCAGATCTGGGACCGTGTCCCGGTGCCTGCCGACTCACCGACGCCGGTGCCGAACCCGGAGGCCTGCGGCAGACGCTCCTGAGCCACGGCCACCCCCACGGAGCCTGCGAACAGGATCAATGCTCCCATTAAGAATGCCTTGCGCATGTGTCGCCTCCTTGTAAGTTAGACGATGACGTGTATGTAAATATG
The DNA here is from genome assembly GCA_050731075.1 of Nitrospiraceae bacterium. GTDB lineage: Bacteria > Nitrospirota > Nitrospiria > Nitrospirales > Nitrospiraceae > 40CM-3-62-11. The sequence goes on along the minus strand of JBOHOM010000099.1, from coordinate 2,775 downwards.
AACCGATCCGCTTGAACGATTGCGCTCACAAGCATCAACCCAAGATATGCGGAAATATAGGCTAATCGCGCGAGCCCTGTCAAGAGGGTCCCTCCCGGGACCGAGAGCCCTCCGCATCTCATGGCCGATGGGTTGGGCAAGGGCCTTCTAACTCATTAAGAAACAAGTTAAAGAGCCGAAGAGGCTGCCCGAAGTCCCCCGACCCCTCTCGCGCTTGAGCGAGGCCATCGCTTCGAGACCCTGGTGCCCGGAGGGAGGGTCGAACTCCCACTCTCTTGCGAGAACCAGATTTTGAGTCTGGCGCGTCTGCCAGTTCCGCCATCCGGGCTCTCCGAAGGCGCCCTTTTCAGACCTGCTTCTAACACGATCGCCGAAAGCCGTCAATCCGGGCCATGCCCTCTAAAAGGGTCAGATGACTGTGAGACGGTGATGACGATGCCCTCTTTTCTTTCGGGATGAGCGGATGCTAGAATGCTGGCCTAACGGATGCAGAACAACGTCTCCCGGGCAAGGGGTCTCGGGAGGACTCGAGTGACAGGAGGATGAGCACATGGCCGACGTCCAGTGCGTGAAATGCGGAAAAGCAGGGGAGCCGATTACGGAGCCCCTTTTCATGGGGCGGATGGAGTCGGAAATAAAGGCGAACGTCTGCAAAACCTGCTGGTTTGAATGGAATGGACCTGGGAAGATGAAGACGATGGTGATCAACGAATACCAGATCAACCTGGGCGATGAAAGCGGCCGGGAGTTGCTCAAGAAACAAATGCGGGCGTTCCTGAAGCTGGGAGAAGCGGTCGATACGTCCAAATTGCAACAAAGTTACAGGCCTCAGCAGTAACCGGATCGCCGTTCCGACTCGATACACAGCACGCTTGGCTCACCCGCCTCCTCACGTCATCGCTCGCTCGCAGGTTAGGCGCCGTCAAGGTCACCCCCGCGTCGAGCTCCCGCGCGTCCATCACCGCAACGGCCGTCTGGTCAACACGGTGGCTCTTGTCACCGGGGCCGGGCGGGGCATCGGCCGGGCCACCGCGGAGTTGTTCGCCCGGGAGGGGGCCAGCGTGGTGCTCTGTGCTCGGACACGGCGAGAGCTCACCACAGCCCTTTCCGCCATCAGGGCTGCCGGCGGCACGGCGAGTGCCCGTGTGACGGATATCGCCTCCCCCGGGCAGGCGCGAGCCTTGGTGGACTTCACCGTCCGCCGATACGGTCGACTCGATCTGTTGATCAATAACGCCGGTATTCTCGGACCACGGGTCCCGCTCGTCGAATATCCACTCGCGGACTGGGCGCGCGTGCTCCGCATCAATCTCAGCGGCACCTTTTATATTACGCAGCAGGCAGCGAGGGTCATGCTGGACCAAGGGAGTGGATGCATCATCACGGTGTCGTCCTCGGTGGGCCGGGCCGGCCGCGCTGGATGGGGCGCCTATGCGGTCTCAAAATTCGGCGTGGAGGGACTGTCGCAAGTCCTGGCCGAGGAGTTGCGTCCGCTCGGCGTCCGAACCCTGACGTTCAACCCCGGTGGAACCCGAACCGCGATGCGGACCGAAGCCTACCCGTCCGAGGACCCCGGCCGTCTTCGTGACCCCTGCGTCGCGGCAGACGCCTTGCTCCGGCTCGCGTTGTGCACATCCCCGTCGATCTCAGGGAAAGCCTTTGATCTCGAGAACTTGCCGTGACGCCACCATCCCTTCCACCTCGCCGGTTTCGTTGACAAATCGGAAAGGTCGGTGGTAGAGTGACTCGCCAAACTCAGGGAATCCACCGCTGCAAGCGGGCTCACGCACGAGTCGCGGGCACAAGTCGCGGGATGGCTGCGATGCTTCAAATGAAGGTCAGAGGTCTGATGTTCGACCCGTACAATAACGCCTACATCGTGATTCTCCGGGATGAAGACACCTCGGACATGTTGCCCATCTGGGTCGGAAAGTCGGAAGCCAGCGCGATCAGCTTTGCGCTCGAGGGCGTCGCGGCGCCCAGGCCGATGACCCATGACTTGATGAAATCCGTTCTGGACACGGTCGATGCGAAAGTCATCAGTGTGGTCGTGACGGACCTGAAAGACAACACCTACTACGCAAAAGTTCATCTCATGCACGAAGACTCCGAATTCACAGTCGACTCACGCCCCAGCGATGCGATCGCCTTGGCGTTGCGGACGAACACCCCGATTTTTGCGGACGATGAAGTGATCCGCAAGCAGGCGTCCGACGAGCTGGATCAGTGGCTGGAGAACCTGAAACCCGAAGACTTCGGCAAATACGAAACCTGACCACCGGAAGTCAATTCCAAATCGGCAGCCGGCCTTGATGAGGACCACGTCGCGGGGCGTCGGATCCGGGGCCCGCGGGTCCACGTGCTGGTGACGTGCCGCCCCGTCACCGTCGGTGAACGAGTCATGGAGTATCAGGAATCTGTAGATCTGGTCCGGTTGAAGGTGCACGGCGTGCTGCCCGATCCGAACACCGAAACCCAGATCGTGATCCTCCGGGACGAGCAAAACGCGGACATCCTGCCGATCTGGGTCGGAACCGCCGAAGGCAATTCGATCCGGCTGGCCCTGGAGGGGCACGTGACACCGCGTCCCATGAGTCATGACCTCATCCGGAGTTTCGCCGACCATCTGAACATTAAAGTCTCCCGCGTGGTGGTGACGGACGTGAAGAACAATACCTATTACGCCTCCATCCATTTCGTGTCTCAGGGGTCGGAGCGGATCGTGGATTCGCGGCCCAGCGACGCGATCGCGCTGGCGCTGCGAACGAACAGTCC
>JBOHOM010000098.1:0-4211 GCA_050731075.1 Nitrospiraceae bacterium | reverse complement strand
GAGCGCGAAGGCCTCCGGGGCCGACACCGGTACCAGCATGCGGCAACAGGCGGCGCAACCCTTCTTGCAGGAGACCGCCTTCCCGGCGGCGATTGATCTCCGTTCCTCCAGCGCCTGAGCTTGCTCGCCTATCCGACGCATGAGCGGAACGATCTCGGTCACCGGGACGAGGCCGGTCGGCACCTCGACCGGCGTGGTGAGCAAGCCCGCCGGCGTCTTGACGGCCACCTCGAGCCGCTCAAACGACCCCTCATTCACCATGGCTCCACCATCAACTTTGAGGCAATAGGCAATAGGCTATAGGCGATGGGCTATGAGGAAGGCTAGGGGCGATGGGCAATGATGAGGGCAATGGGCTAGAGGCTCTAGGCTATGGGAAGACTCATCTTACCTCTAGCCCCTAGCCTATAGCCTCTCGCCTATCGCCTACCCCTTGCCTCTCGCCTCTTGCCTCTCGCCTTCCCTACATCCGCTCGAGGACCATAGCCGCCCCTTGGCCACCCCCCACGCACATGGTCACCGCGCCGAGCGCGGCGCCACGGCGCTGCATTTCGTACAGCAGGGTGAGGACCAGGCGCGCCCCGGTCATCCCGACCGGATGGCCGAGTGCGATGGCCCCTCCGTTCACGTTCACGAGGTCACGTTTGAGCCCCAACAGTCGTTCCACGGCGAGGTACTGCGCCGCGAAGGCCTCGTTCACCTCGATCAGGTTCAGGTCGGCCAGCCCGACCCCGGCGCGCTTGAGCGCCAGCGGCAGCGCCTCGGCCGGCCCGATCCCCATGCGGGCCGGGTCGACGCCGACGAACGCATACCCTTTCACGCGACCCAGCGGGCGGAGTCCCAGGTCGCGCGCCCGTTCCGCCGACATGACGAGCGCCGCCGCCGCCCCATCGCTCAGGGGGCAACTGTTTCCGGCCGTGACGGTTCCTTTCTCCTTGAAGAGGGGTGGATACAGCGCAAGCTGCTGCTCGTTCAATCCGATATTGGGCCCTTCATCCTCGGCAAACACGACCGGAGCCATCTCGCGGCCGGCGACCATCTTGGGGATCGTGACCGTCACGGTCTCGTCCTTGAACCGATTCTCCCGCAAGGCCTTGAAGGCGCGCCGGTGGCTTTCCACCGCAAAGCGGTCCTGCTCCTCGCGGCCGATGCCGAACTCCTCGGCCAGGTTTTCGGCCGTCCGACCCATGAGCTGGCCGCACACGGGATCGGTCAGGCCTTCCCAGACGCTGTCGATGAACTCCGCATGGCGCAACCGCTTCCCCCACCGCATGTCCCGGGAAATATAGGGGGCACGGCTCATGCTTTCGACTCCACCCACCACTTGGGCATCCGCGTCGCCGCACTGGATGTTCTGGAACGCGTTGACAAAAGGCTGCAGGCCGGATGAGCAGTTGCGTTGCACCGAATAGGCCGGTGTGCGAATCGGAAGCCCGGCCATCAGCGCGATGACCCGCGCGACATTGGGGGCATCCGTGGACTGACCGACGCAGCCCATGATCACTTCATCAACAAGGGCTGGATCCAGCTTCGTCCGGGCAAGCACCTCGCGCACCACCAGCTCTCCGAGCTTCTGCGCCGAGAGATCCTTGAGCGCCCCCCCGAAGTTTCCGAGCGGGGTCCGCGCCCCCGCCACGATCACCACATTCTTCATCGCTCAACTCCTTCTGCTACATCCTAGCATGCCGATCAGCCGACACCGACCTTCGGCGCGGCTTCTTCCCGCAGCACCCGTCGCAACGCCTTGCCGACGAACGTGCGAGGCAGTTCCTTCCGGAATTCCACCGTACCGGGAACCTTGAACTTCGCCAGGCCCTGCCGGCAATACCCGATCAACTCTTGCTCACTGAGACGGTGGCCGTCTGCGAGCACCACGTAGGCCTTCACCGCTTCACCGAGCAGAGGATCCGGCACCCCGACCACCACGGCATCCTGCACCGCAGGGTGGCCACAGAGCACATCCTCCACTTCCCGAGGATAGACCGTCTCTCCCCGCGACTTGATCATGTCTTTCTTCCGGTCGACCAGGTAAAAGAACCCCCTGGCGTCCTCTCGGGCAATGTCGCCGGTGTAGAGCCACCCGTCGCGCAACACCGAGCGGGTCTCCGCAGGCTTGTTCCAGTAGCCTTGCATCACTTGAGGTCCTCGGACGACCAACTCGCCCAGCTCACCGGCCGGCACCTCCCGTCCGCCGGAGTCCAGGTCCACGATCCGGACCTCGGTGTCCGGGAACGGGACCCCGATCGACCCCTCCGGGTGTTCCCCGTAGACCGGGTTGCAATGGGTGACGGGGCTGGCCTCCGTGAGACCATACCCTTCCGAGATCTCGACCCCGGTCAGGCGCCGAAACCGGTTCTGCACCTCGGCGTGCAGCGGGCTGGCTCCGCTCAGGCAGACGCGCAGCGACCGGAGGTCGTACCGCCCCGCCTTCGGAAACTCACTGACCTTCATGAACATGGCCGGAATGCCGGAGAAGATTGTCACCCGGTACTTTTGGATCGCTTCCAGGACCTCCTTCACCTGAAACCTCGGAAGCAGGATCATCGGACAGCCGGCCAGCACCGCCAGGTGCTGGCAGGTGCTAAGACCATAGGCATGGAAAAAGGGGATGACCCCCAGAAATACCTCGTGACCTTCCCGGAAATCCGGCACCCAATACCGGCACTGGAAGGCATTGGCCACCAGGTTCCGGTGAGTCAACATCACGCCCTTGGCTGTTCCGGTGGTGCCACCGGAGTACTGGAGTAACGCCAGGTCATCCGGTCCCAGCGACGGAAGCGGGGACGTGTCTTTTTCCGCGCTCCCGTCCAGCAGCCCGAGAAAGTCATACATCGATGGGCCCTTCTTGATTCGGGTCCAGTGGCCGCTCAGTCTGGCCTTGATGGGATAGAGCAGGCGCCGCAGAGGGGGAAGAAAGTCTTGCACGCCGGTCAGGATGATTCGTTTCAATGCTGTGCGCTCCCTGATCGGCTCGATGCGTGAATAAAACAGATCCAGCGCCACCATCGTGTCACTCCCGGAGTCGGTGAGCTGGGCCTCGATTTCCCGGGACACATACAGCGGATTGATCTGCACGACGACGGCTCCGGCCCGCAAGGCCCCGTAATAGGCGATCAACGCCTGCGGCAGATTGGGCAACATAATCGCCACCCGATCCCCCGGGCGGACCCCAAGCGCACGAAGTGAGATCGCAAAGCGGGTGGCTAAGTCGTCGAAATCGTGGTAGGTCAGGCGGGCGCCGTAAAACAGGAGTGCGGGGGAATCGGGAAACCGGTTCACCGACCGGCGCAGCAGGTCCGGCAGCGTCCAGTTCGGATGCGCCAGATTGAATGGAACGCCGGGATCGTACCGGCCATGCCAGGAACGGTGCATCCAGCCTGTCGCTCGGTCATCTGCCACGTGATCGCGACACCTTTGAGGTGCGGGGCGCCGTCGCGGTTGCGGTCTTCGATGACCCGGCTCCTCTTTCGTCCAGCCCCATCCAGAATCCTTCCAGGTAATCCAGCACGGCCTTGACTCCGGAGCGGAAATCTTCCCGTTCAGCCGCAGACATGCCCTTGACCCCATCCACCGCGGTGACGGCGTGCTCCATCGCCTCTTCATGCGTGGCTTCCAGCTCCCGATGGAAGGTGAAATACGTGATGTCCAGGCCGGGATGGCGATGCGTCCGCAGCTGCACGAGCCCGGGGATCAGATGATCCCACATCGTGATGGCCATGTTCTCGAGACCAAATGAGGCGCCGAGGGCCATCGCGTGATTTCCGCTGCTGTACAGTTGCTCCATGCCATCGATGTAGGCCCGCGTGGAGGGCAGCATGGGCCGCGTCATGGACTCGTGGACGTCAACGCCGACCGATCGCAGGAAGTCCCGGTAGAGCAACTCATGGCGATTCTTGGTGCGCCCGTCGCCCAGCTCCGAGTAGAGCACCTTGGTCAGTTCGTCGGCGACGGTCTCGTCTTCCGTGTTGTCGAGCTGGGCGACGAGGATCTTCGGGAAAAAGCGGGCGAAGTTATAGAATTCGACGGCGAACGTGCGAAACTCCCGGTCGGTCAGCGCCCCGGTTTGAAAGCGATCGAGGTAAGGGTTGTTGATGGCCCCGTGCCGGAGGACATAGTCACGCATCTCTTGATACAACGACATTGCGCACCTCCTTGTCCCCCATCAGACAGGATGGCTTCACGCCGCCTGTCCCACGAATACCGTTCAAATG
>JBOHOM010000097.1:0-6562 GCA_050731075.1 Nitrospiraceae bacterium | reverse complement strand
GAGCAGGAGCGGGCGTCGGCCGATCCCGGCGCGGTCCGGGTGGAGGACTTGCGGGAACGGTACGGACTATCTTCCGACGAGATTGACAGGAGGGCGAAGAGAGCGCTGGGCGATCTGGAGAAGGCCCAGATCGGCACGCTGCACAGCTTCGCCGCGCACCTGCTGCGGCTCTATCCTCTCGAAAGCGGAGTGGACCCGGTCTTTGAGACGGACGACGACGGTCTCCGGTTCGAGGAACATTTTGCCGCCCAGTGGGAGCTGTGGCTGGCCGGCGAACTGGGGCCGGACGGGTCCGACCATGCGCGCTGGCGGCGGCTGCTGGATGCTGTGGGGTTGGAGCAGATCCGGGAAGTGGCCTATGCCCTGCGCAGCGAGTTGATTCCGATCGAGGAGCTGACTCGGCAAGCCGAGGCGGACGCGCCGGCTCCGGCCCTGCGCGACTGGTTCGCGACGAAGCGCGACCGGGCGGGGGCGCTCCTGGCTGCGCATGACCGCCCGAAGCGGCGCAAGATTGAGTCCATGCTGGCGGCGGCGCGGCAGCTGTTCGACCTGTTGCTGGTGCGGGGGCACGATGCGGTCGGCGCGCTGGATGGGGCGCAGCGGAAGGAACTCGATCGGGACCTGGGGGGTCAGCCGGCGGGGTGGAGCGAAGAGGATTTTGCCGAGGCCGGCAGCCTGATTCGGATCGCGAAACGGGTGCTCGAGGTGGATCGAGACCTGACGCGGGATCTCCTCGATCTCCTGTCGCCGTTCGTCCGGCGGGTGCGCGCCACGTTCCTGGAGCAGGGGTGGATCTCCTTCGACGGGTTGCTGGCGCGGGCCCGCACGCTGCTGCGTGACCATCCCGGGGTCCGGGAGCGGCTCAAGCACGACTACCACGCCATGCTGATGGATGAATTCCAGGACACCGATCCCGTGCAATACGAGATCATTCTCTACGTGGCGGAGCGGACCGGAAAGTGCGCGGCGACCTGGCGGGAGGTGGAGCTCGATCCCGGCAAGCTCTTCATCGTGGGCGATCCCAAGCAATCCATCTATGCCTTTCGCCGGGCCGACATCGAAGCCTTCGAGCAGGTCGTGGGCAAGGTCCGGGAATCCGGCGGGGTCGTGTATGAGCTGGCCACCAACTTCCGCAGCCATGGCCGGGTGCTGGACGTCGTGAACGCCATCTTCGACCGCCTGCTGCGCCGGCAGGAGAACGTGCAGCCGCCGAACGTTCCGCTCATCGTGCGCCCCGACCGCCAGGGCGGCGTGACACATCCGGGCGTCGAGCTGCGGCTCGTCACGGCCGGCGACGACGAGGAGGAGTTCGAGTCCGCGGCAGCGACCCGGATGGAAGCGGATCAGCTCGCGCGCTGGCTGAAGGAGGACGTCCTGGGACGCGAAACCCTCACCGATGCCTCAGGCCGGACGGCGCCGTTGATGCCGGGCCATGTGGCGCTTTTGTTCCGGAAGCTCACGCAGGCGCAGGATTATCTGGACGCGCTGCGGCGGCATGATATTCACTACGTCACCGACGGCGAGAAGCATTTTTACCGGCGGCAGGAAGTCGTGGATCTGGTCAACCTGCTGCGGGTGGTGGAGAATCCGCACGACGCGATCGCGCTGGTCGGCGTGCTCCGCTCGCCGCTGGGAGGAGTGGCGGACCGGGAGCTGGTCGAGCTGCAGGAACGAGACGCGCTGGATTACCGCAGGGCTGCTGGCCTGGCCGGATGGGGCAGCCCGCGCGCCGAGGCCGTCCGCCGGCTCTATGGGAGGCTGGCCGAAGTCGCCCGGGCTGCGCCTGGCTGTCCCTTGCCGGAGGCAATAGATTTGTTATTCGCGCGGCTGCCGGTGCTGGAATTGGCGGCTGCCTCCCTCCACGGCGAGCAGGCGATGGCCAACCTGCTCAAGGTGCGGCAGATGGCGGCCGATCTCGCCGACCGGCCGCATCTCACGCTGACCGGGTTCGTCGAGCTCATGATCGCGCGCCTCGGCGAGCAGCCGGAGGAAGCGGAGAGCGCGCTGGCCGAGGAGTCGCTGGAAGCGGTGCGGGTGCTGACCATCCATAAGGCGAAGGGCATGGAGTTTCCCCTGGTGATCCTGCCGGCGTTCCACCACGGCACGGGCAAAGGCAGCGAGGCTCCGCCGGTCTCTCATGACTGGTCCACCGGCGTGCTGGGGGTCACGCTGGGCAACCGGTGCAGCCTCGGCGCCGTGCTGGTTGGCGAGAAATCACGGGCGCGCGAGGAAGCGGAGCGCCGCCGCCTGTTCTACGTCGGCATGACGCGCGCGAAAGAGCGGCTGATTCTCTCCGGGGGACTGCCCGGCCGTCCGTCAGGAGGCACGTTCCTGTCGTTGCTCCGGGAAGTCGCGGGCGGCGCGGTAGGCGAGCCGGACCGGGAGATGATTCGCATCGGCGAGGCCGCACTCCAGCAGGCGGTCGTCACGGCGAAGGATCGAGTGCCGCGCAGGAAGAAATCCGCGCCGGCTGCACTCGCTCCGGCAGCGGACGAAACCGCCCTCGTCCGGCGATGGGAACAGCGCGATCGTGCGTGGATGGCGGCGCGGGCGACTCTCCACGAGTTGACGCCCACGGTCCTGATGAAACGGGAGCCTCAGTCCGCTCGGCCATCGACACGCCGCGCTGAGGGACCGGGTCGGGCGCGCCTGATCGGCACGCTCACCCATCGGGTGTTGGAGCATTGGGACTATGCCGAGGATCCTGCCAAACTGGCGGAGCGGATTGCCGCGGTCTGCCAATCCGGCATTCCACCGGAGCCGGCAAGGGAGGCGGCCGAGGTCGAAGCCGAGTTGCGTGAGCTATTCGCCACCTTTATCGCCTCCGAACCGTACGAGCGACTCCGACGCGCGACCATCGTGGGCCGCGAAGTGCCGTTTGCCATCAAATGGGGAGGCGATGGGGGGCACCCGTTGCAATCCCTGAGCAACGGGTCCCCGGCGATGGGCGATGGGCCGGAAGCGACCATGCCGCGCTCAGCCCCATCCACTATATGTCCGGATCAGAACCTATCGCCTATAGCCTATTGCCCCTCGCCTGACGCTTGCGTGATGGAAGGCGTCATTGATCTGGTGTATCGTCTCGGAGGAGAGGTCTGGGCCGCAGATTATAAAACCGACCGGGTGCGCGATGAGGAAGTCGCGAGCCGGGCCGCCGAATACCATCTGCAAGCAAAGATATACAAAGAGGCGGTGTCACGCTGCTTGGGAGTGGATAAGGTCGGCTTTCAGTTCCTGTTCCTACGCAACGGCAAAGCGGTGGAGGTTTAGCATGGAGAGACGAACGATGAAAGCACGCCTGCTAATCGCGTTGTTAGGGATGCTGGTCTGTGGCTGTGCCTCGATGATAGAACCTCTTCAGACCACGCTCGACGCCCCGCCAGGGACGTCAGCCGCGGCAGTCGCGGCGATGAAGGAAGGGAATCGACTGTTCGCGGCACGCCAGTGGGAACCCGCGAAGGCCCAGTATGAAGCCGCCATCAAGGCCCAGCCGTCGCTGGCTGAGGCGCATTACAATCTGGCGATGGTCTTCGAGACCCTCGGGGATGAAGCGACCGCGCGTAAGCATTATGTCGAAGCGGCGAACCTGGCGCCAGGCCACAAAATTATCTGGGACTCGCCGCCGTTCCGCGTGCATGGATTCGTGGAGGGCTCCAAGTCGAAGAACTCATTTATTTCGGATGACACCCGCAAACGCTGAACAAGACGCCGTCGAGTGATCACGTCGTAAAATAGCGACGAGCGAATAGCTGGCAGCTAGCGGCATGACGCTGGAGGCCAGCCAGAGCTACTTGCCATTCGCTATTTGCTGCTAGCCTTGAGGAATTATGGCGCGTCGCGCTCGCATGAGCACCCTCTCGATGAGCCCGGAGGAATTTGAGGCGCTCGTCCGCCAGGCCGTTGACGGTCTTCCGGATCAATACCGCCGTCTGCTCAAGAATGTGGCAGTCGTAGTGGAACCGGAGCCGTCGCCGGAGGTGCTCGAGGAGATGGGCGTGGAGTCGGAGGATGACCTGTTAGGACTGTATTCAGGCACGGCGCGTGATGCCGAATCGTTCTTCGATCCGGGCGGTCACTTGCCAGCGAAGATTTCGATCTACCGTGGCCCGATTCTCAGGCTCTGCCGCACGCCTGAAGAGGTGGTCCAGGAGGTGCGAGACACCGTCGTCCACGAGATCGGGCACCACTTTGGCCTGGACGACGAAGAGATGCCTTACTAGCTGAGTGACGAGTAACGAGTGACGAGTAATGGGTGAGGAGACCTGCGTGAGGAGTGAAGAGGGGAAACCGTCCTGCCTGCTGAGAAAGAAGTGAGTTCGTGGTTTTCAACTCAGCACTCGTTACTCGTTGCTCGTTACAGCCTTCTGATACCCCCAGGCGAGCATGAAGGCGCCGATCAGAATCATGGGGGCGCTCAGGATCTGGCCCATGGAGAAGGGTCCGAGGATGAACCCGAGGTGGAAATCCGGCTCGCGGAAGAATTCCACCACCACGCGGCAGAGACAGTAGCCGGTGATGAAGCTCCAACAGATGGTGCCGGGCGGGGTCGGCTGACGGCCGATCAGCCATAGCACGATGAACAGGAGCCCGCCTTCCAATCCTGCCTCATAGAGCTGCGACGGGTGCCGGCATTCGGGGCCGCCGCCCGGGAAGACCATGCACCACGACACGTCAGACGGCCGGCCGTAGAGCTCCCCATTGATAAAATTTCCCAGGCGGCCCAACCCCAGTCCGATCGGGACGGTGACCGCAGCGAGATCGGCGATCGTGTAGAACGGGAAGCCGCGGCGACGGCAGAACAGCCAAACCGCGAGGATCGTGCCGAGTAGGCCTCCGTGAAACGCCATGCCGCCTTCCCACACCGCGACGATCTTGACCGGATGCTCGAGATAATAGGGGAAGTTATAGAACAGCACGTAACCCAGCCGGCCTCCCGCAAAGACTCCCACCGCGGCGTAGACGATCAAGTCGTAGAGCTGGTCCTTGGAAATGGCCACGCTGCGTGCAGCCGCGCGGAGCTTGATCACGAAATAAGCCGCTGTCAGCGCCAACAGGTACATCAGGCCGTACCATCGGAACTGCAGAGGACCGAGCCGGAGAAAGACCGGATCGATGTTCGGATAAGGAAGCATGGGCTAGTCTTGCGTCCCTGAACTTCGATGCATAATTCCTCTGATCAAGTCGTCCTGTTCAGAACGTCCTCGGCAGCAGGCCTCACGCCTCAGCACCTCCCGGAGCGGCCCTTCCGGGCCTTGAACGCCGGCCATACTACGGAGGACGGCCTGATTTTGCAAGCCGGGCCCTTGGGTAGCGGGAGCGGAGCGCGGCCTGTATCATAGGCGGGTCATGGTCTCGTGGGTTATCCTGATGATGCTGTCGTGGAGTGACGCGCCGGCGGGGCTTTTTGACGGCCCGTTCGACCCGTCTGTCACGGTGAGGCGCGCGTCATCAGACCGGACGCTTGACGGCGACGAGCTGCTCAAGATCGGCGACCTGCATGAGGTGCAGAACCACCTCCAGGAAGCGCTGCCTTACTACCAACGGGCATTGGTCGCCTTCCGGGCGAAGAAGAATCGGCGGGGCGAAGCCGCCGCGCTCGTCCGGATCGGCAGCGTGCGCGAGCGGCAGGGAAGCCATGCGGAGGCCTTGGCGGCGTTGGAGGCGGCGGTGCCTATCCTGGCAACGGTCGGCGAGGATGCGCCGCAGGCTCGTGCGATCCTGAAGCGGGGCCGCATCTTGGAATCATTGGGCCGCACGGGTGAGGCCCAGGCGGCCTATCACCAGGCGGGCACGCTCTTTCAGCAGTCGCACGATCAACCGGGCTACTCGGAAAGTCTGATCAGGCTCGGCAGTCTCTGGACCGCCCAGGATCGAGTGGCCGAAGCGCTTCCCATCCTTCAGACGGCGCTGAAGGACTCGCGAGACCGGCATGACATGGCTCAGCAGATGGCTGCCTTGACCGTGACCGGAGACGCCCGTGTCCGTGAAGGCGAGCCAGGGATGGCCCGGACCTCGTATGAGGAAGGACTCCAGCTTGCGGAGGCGCAACGGGACGTCCGGGCCGAAGCCGATGTGAGAATTCGCTTAGCCAGGCTTCATCTCACCGAGGCAGGGTATCCCGACGGACTGATCATGGCCCAGCGAGCCCTTGCGTTGTACCAGTCGCTCCGCGATCGGTCTCAGGAAGCGGATACGCTTTCGTTGCTGGGAAGCTTACATCAGGCTCAGGGCAATGCGGCGCTGGCCGCCGAGCATCACGAACGAGCCTTGACTCTCTACCGGGCCCTGCGGGACCGGATGCGGGAGGCAGCCAGTCTGGCGAATCTGGCGGCTGCGTATGAGACGAACGGTTCGCTCAAAGAGGCCCGTGAGACCCAGCAGAAAGTGATTTTCCTCCTTCAATCGTCCGTCCAGTAAAGCCTCCTGTCGCGCCGCTGCCCAATATGTCTTCTTTCTGAAACGATTCACAAGAGAATGTTGTGAAAAGGGGACAGTCGGCGGATCAAGGAGGGAGCCGGTCGAGCGAGGCAAACCCGCATTTTCAATCTGAATCTGCTTATCC
>JBOHOM010000096.1:0-5525 GCA_050731075.1 Nitrospiraceae bacterium | reverse complement strand
CGCTTGAACCGCTGCGTTCGATCGAATCGCAGCGGATGAGCACTTTGCCTCCAGTAGGCATAGATTCCTGGCAGGCTGGTCGCAGCAGCGAATGGGCGATTGCAGCAGGAGCGTCCATGAATAATCCGGGCTAGAGTGCCGGGGGAGACGGGGGCGAGGCTGGAACGGCCGGCTGCAAGGGGCGCGAACGAGGGGCGCGTGAAGGCTTTTCGATTCGGCCGGTCTTGGTGTGGCCTGGTCCGCGCCGATCATCCGCCGGCTTGGCTTTCGACCCCTGTGCCGTCCCTCGGCGCAGACTCGCCTTGATCACGTCGTCCATCGTCTCGGCAAAGACGAACTGAATGCCGCGCAACAGGTGCTTGGGAATCTCCTCGAGGTCTTTTTCGTTGCGCTTGGGCAGGATCACGGTGGAGAGCTTCGCTCGCTTGGCCGCGAGGATCTTCGCTTTGAGGCCGCCGATGGGCAGCACGCGTCCGCGAAGGGTGACCTCTCCCGTCATTCCCACATCGCGGCGGATCGGGATGTTTGAGAGGAGGGACGCCAACGCCGCTGCCATCGTGATGCCGGCCGATGGTCCGTCCTTGGGGATCGCGCCGGCTGGCACATGGATATGGATATCGGTTTTTGAGAAGATGTCCGGGCTGATGCCCAGGAGTTTTTCCCGTGAGCGCACATAGCTCAACGCGGCGTGAGCCGACTCTTTCATCACGTCGCCCAGGTGGCCGGTGAGCGTCAGTTGCCCCTTCCCTTTCATCACGGTCGCTTCGATGTACAGGACGTCTCCGCCGGTCTCAGTCCAGGCGAGGCCGGTTGCCACCCCGACCTCGTCTTTTTCCTGTTCCGCCTCGGGCAGAAACTTGGGGACGCCGAGGTACTTATGCAGGTTGGCCGGCGTGATCGTGTGACACTCCGACTTCCCTTCGGCCACCTGTTTGGCCACTTTCCTCATCACGTTGGCGATCTCGCGTTCCAGGTTCCGGACGCCCGCCTCCCGCGTATACTGAGACACGATCAGGCCCAAGGCCGCCTCGGTGATGCGGATGTGTTCCTCGGTGATGCCGTGTTCCTTGAGTTGCTTCGGGATCAGATACCGTAGGGCGATACCCAGTTTCTCTTCCTCGGTGTATCCGGGGATTTCGATGACTTCCATCCGGTCTTTGAGGGCCGGGAGGATCGGATCGATGAGGTTCGCGGTGGTGATGAACATCACCTCGGTCAGGTCAAACGGCACCCCCAGATAGTGATCGCTGAAGGCATGGTTCTGCTCCGGGTCCAGGACCTCGAGGAGGGCAGCCGACGGGTCTCCACGAAAGTCCATTCCCACCTTGTCCACTTCGTCCATCATAAAGACCGGGTTGTTCGTGCCGGCCTGTTTGATGCCCTGGATAATGCGTCCGGGCAATGCGCCGACATAGGTGCGACGGTGGCCTCGGATTTCAGCCTCGTCACGGACTCCTCCCAAGCTGATGCGCACGAATTCGCGCCCCAGCGCCCGGGCAATCGACTTGCCGAGCGAGGTTTTCCCCACGCCCGGCGGGCCGACGAAGCAGAGGATCGGCCCCTTCATTTTGTCCTTCAATTTGCGGACGGCCAGGTATTCGAGGATGCGTTCCTTGACCTTTTCCAGGTCGTAATGGTCCTCGTCGAGCACTTTCGCCGCCGTCTTGATGTCCAGATTGTCCTTTGATTTCTTGCTCCACGGCAGCTCGACCATCCACTCCATGTAGGTCCGGACGGTCGCTGACTCGGCCGTGTCCGGATGCATCTTCTCCAGACGCTTGAGCTGCTTCTCGCATTCCTTCAAGACCTTGTCGGGCATCTTGGAATCTTTGAGGCGCTTGCGGAACTCCGCGATCTCCTCGCCCCGCTCATCCAGCTCCCCCAGTTCCTTCTGAATCGCCTTCAGTTGCTCCCGGAGGAAATATTCGCGCTGGGTTTTGTCCATTTCGCCCTTCGCCTGGGCCTGAATCTTCTGCTGCATGGAGAGGACTTCGACTTCTTTGGACAGAATCTCGCTGACCCGCCTGAGCCGCGCGACCGGGTCCTCCACCTCCAGGACCTCCTGCGTCACTTCCACTTTCAGACCAAGGTTGGACACCACCATGTCGGCCAAGCGGCCCGGGTCTTCCAGGTTCTCGATGACCACCATCACATCCGGCATGAGCACCTTGCCCAAACTGATGATCCGCTCGAGCTGTTCCTTGACGGTCCGCATTACCGCTTCGGCTTCAAGGGATGGGGTGGGCGGTTTGGCTTCCACGACCTTGGTGATCCGGACCGAGTAATACGGCTCGGTCTGGATGTATTCCTGAACCTTGGCCTTCGCCAGACCCTGGACGAGGATCTTGATGCGCTCGTCCGGGAGCTTCAGCATGCGCATGATGATCCCGACCGTGCCGACGGCGTGGATATCCTCCGGCTTCGGATTCTCCACGTCGAGCGCTTTCTGGGTGGCCAGGAAGATCATGCGGTTGCCGGCCAGCGCCGCCTCGATCGCCTTGATCGACATTTCGCGCCCGACGAACAGGGGCAACACCATGTACGGGAAGACGACGATGTCCCTGACCGGAAGAAGCGGGAGTTGCTCCGGTGTCTCGAGGTTTTGCGTGTCGCGTTCGTTCTGTTCCGCTGGCATCAGGGTCACGTCCCTCTTGAGGCTGAACCGCCGAGGGAGGTCAGAGCGATGAGAGAACCCGCTGCGTCAGACACCGGGCACGTGGTGCGCACTGAACCTGCCTCCGCGTCAGCGCATGTCTTTCAGGTAGCGAGCAAATGTCGGACCCAGTACAGGGTCCTTGAGCGCGAACGCGACGGTGGCTTTGAGAAACCCCAGCTTATCCCCTGCGTCGTGGCGCTGTCCTCGAATCTCCTGGGCATAGATCGGGGCCTTCTGGGCGAGGAGGCGCAGCGCGTCGGTGAGCTGAATTTCATGATTCTTGCCGGGGGGGGTGTGCTCGAGAACCGCAAAGATGTCGGGCGAGAGCACGTATCGACCGATCACCGCGAATCGGGAAGGCGCGGCTGCCGGGGACGGTTTCTCCACCAGGTCAAGGACTCGATGAAGCCCCGCGGCCACGCGCTGAGTGGCGACGATCCCGTACTGGCTCACCGCGCTCGGGTGCACCTTCTGCACGCCTAGCACCCCCCCGTTGCCGGCGTCGTACACCCGAATGAGCTGGGCCAATGCCGGGACGGGCGCATCGATCACCTCATCGCCCAAAATGACGGCAAAGGGTTCGTTTCCGATGAGGCGCTGGGCGCATAACACGGCGTGCCCGAGCCCGAGGGCTTCGGACTGTCGGACATAGCAAAAGTTCGCGAGTTCGGAGATTCGTCGGATGTCTTTCAGGAGCTGAGCTTTCCCATTTCCCTTCAGGTTCTCTTCGAGTTCGAACGAGCGGTCGAAATGGTCCTCGATCGCGCGCTTTCCGCGTCCAGTCACGATGATGATGTCCTCGATCCCCGAGGCGACCGCCTCCTCCACCGCGTATTGGATCAACGGCTTGTCCACCAGAGGAAGCATTTCCTTGGGGGAGGCTTTGGTCGCCGGGAGGAAGCGGGTGCCGAGACCGGCGGCCGGGATGACGGCTTTTCTGATCGTTGCCGATGACATCGTTTGGATACTATGTGATGGGTAGGCGGAAGTCAAGGATTCGAGGCGGGCCAGACGACCTGTTCGGGGAACCCGAGACAGGAGAAATTTCCTTTACATTGCCGGAGAGGGCCCCTATAATTCCTTAGTTTTTTCAAGATTTTTCATCGGGTGTCGGGCGGCCGGGGCGCGCAGCGCGTTCACGTCTGTCTCACGAAGGGAGCCGCCCTGCGCGTCGCCGGTTCATGTGATCTGCCAAACGCCATGAGTTCATACTTCGACGATTCGAACGTCATCCGATATGTTCCTCTCGCGGATTGCCTAACCTCGGGATCGGTCACCATGCGTATTGGTCAGCGGGTCCGGGCAGAAGGGCCGCGGTGACCAATCGTGTCGTGAGTCGATCAATTTTTCTCGTCGTCGCGATGGCCGTCTCGCTGCTGGTTTCGTCCACGGGCAGTCTGCATGCCCAAGCTGGCGTCCAGAAGGTCAAGTCCATCGAGGTGCGGGGAAACAAGCGCATCGAGGAGGCGGCCATCCGCGGCCGTCTCACGCTCAAGGTGGATGATCCGTACACGGGAGAGGCCATCCGGTCTCAGATCAGACTGATCTACGAGATGGGCTTCTTTGAGGACGTGCGGATCGAGACTGATCCGGTCGTCGGGGGGGTGGCGGTGGTGTTCGTGGTCCGGGAGAAGCCGTTCATCACCGAGATCGTGTTTGACGGGAACGAGAACCTCGGCGAGGATAAACTGAAGGAGAAGATCACCATCCGCAGTCAGTCCTTCTTGGACCAACAACAGGCCAAGGAAAGCGCCGAGCGGATTCGCCTGGCCTATCAGGAGGACGGGTACTACAACGCGGAGGTGATCCCGATCATTCTTACGTTGGAGGAGGATCGGAAGCGGCTCACCTTCTTCATCAAGGAAGGGGAGCGGGCCAGGATCAAGACCGTCGATTTTGACGGCATGACGGTCGTGAAGAAGAAAGACGTGTTCAAGGTGATCGCCACACGCGAATGGGTCCCGCTCTACGGCATCCTTTTGGGCCGCCTTCCCTCGGTCTTTACGGATGCGGGCATTCTCAAGCGCGAGGAACTGGGCAACGATGTGGAGCGCATCAAGGAAGTGTACATGAACAAAGGCTACCTCAACGTCCAGGTGGGTCTGCCGGTCGTCGAGCTGACTGAAGGCAAGAAATGGTTCACGGTCACCTTTGTGATCGTGGAGGGGGACCCATTCGCCGTCGGGGAGGTCGGGTTTCGGGGGAACACGATTTACGAGGAGGCGGAGCTGAAAGCGGGGATGAAGATCAAACCCGGGGAAATCTTCCAACGCGCCAAGATTCGCGAAGAGCTGACCCGACTGACCGAGCTGTATGGAATAAAGGGGTACGCATTCACGGACGTCAATCCCTCGGTCACCCCGGATCCTCAGACGAAGACCGCCGCGATCACCTTCCACATCAAGGAAGGGGACCTCATTCGAATCCGGCAGATCCAGATCACCGGCAACGACAAGACCCGGGACAACGTCATCCGCCGTGAGCTCAGGGTCAACGAACAGGAAGTCACCGACACAGTGGCGATGAAACGGAGCTACCAGCGACTGACCAACCTCAACTATTTTGAAACGGTCGAGATCTTGCCCAAGCAAGTGGAGCCGGACAAGGTGGACATCGAGGTCAAGGTGAAGGAAAAACCCACCGGGTCCTTCAGTATCGGCGGCGGGTTCAGCACCCTGGACCAATTCGTGGCGGTCGCCGACATCACGGAAGGCAACCTGGGAGGGCGCGGGCAGGTGGTGCGGGTGCGAGGCCAATTGGGTCAGCGCCGTACACTCGGACTTCTCTCCTTTCGGGACCCCTATCTCTATGATTCGTTGACCTCCCTGCAGGGAGACCTGTACCGGACTGTTACGAACTACACGACGTA
>JBOHOM010000095.1:0-6599 GCA_050731075.1 Nitrospiraceae bacterium | reverse complement strand
ACCGCGCTGGCCATGATGGGGAAAATCGACGGGGAGTTGCGGTTACCGCTCTCTCCGATGGCTTCCGAGTCCCGGGAAAAGCTCACGCGTGTGATGAAAGAGTACGGGTTGGTCTAAGAAACCGTGCTCGTTAATTCCGTTGGGTCCATTAGGTCCGTTGACTCCGCTAAACAGACCCAACCGACAAAACTGACAAAACGAAAGAACCGGTATGATTAAAGTGATCGTCGCCGGCGCGGCGGGGCGCATGGGCGCGAGACTCGTCTCGCTGTTGAAGGAATCGGCCGCTCTGACGCTGGTCGGGGCAGTTGAGAGCAAGGGGCACGTCACCGTCGGCGAGGATGCCGGTGAAGTGGCGGGGTGCGGCCCAATCGGCGTCGTCATTCGGGATGATCTTTCCGCCGCCATTGAACGGGGAGAAGTCGTGATGGATTTCTCGACCCCTGAGGCGACCCTCGAGCATTTGCGCGTCGTGGTCCAACACCGACGGCCGATGGTGATCGGCACCACCGGCTTTTCTGCTCCAGAGCTCGCCGAGCTCAAGGCGCTGGTCAAACCGATCCCGTGCGTCCTGTCGCCGAACATGAGCGTGGGCGTGAACATCATCTTCAAGGTCATCGCCGAGATGGCCAAGTCATTCGGGGAGGAGTACGACATCGAAGTGATCGAGGCGCACCACCGCCAGAAGAAAGATGCCCCGAGCGGCACCGCCTTGAAGATGGGCGAGATTCTCGCCAGAGCGCTGAACCGGGACCTCGGCCAGGCGGGGGTATATGCCCGGAAGGGACTCATCGGCGAACGTCAACGCGGGGAGATCGGGATTCAGGCGATCCGGGCCGGCGACATCGTGGGCGATCACACGGTACTGTTCGGCGGGATGGGGGAACGCGTAGAGGTGACCCACCGCGTGCAGAGTCGGGACACCTTTGCGCGCGGGGCGCTTCGCGCAGCTCGGTGGGTGGTCAAACAGCCGCCCGGACTGTACGACATGATGGACGTCTTGGGGTTGCGGTAGGAACCGCACCGCTCAACAGTACGTCATCCTTACTTCGCGGGCAGCTGCAAGTAGAGCGCAACCGGGATCACAATGGCGCTCACCCACGTGAGCCACTTCTTGTGAAAGATGTCGTTGATGCCGAAGATCAAAACGGCCGCAATCGCGGCAAAGTATAAGAACGCGTTGCCTCTGGAGTACGCAGTCGCTCCCTCAGCCAATGCTACCGTCGGCGTGATCGAGACTGCCAACCCAGTCAACGTGCCCAAGAGTCGCTTCATCGTCGCTCCCTCCTCCTGAGAAGTCGTTCCCTTCTTCGTTCTTGGATTCAGACGATCGAGACGAGACGTCGCCTGCACGGAACAACCAAATTGCGGGCACCATGGTGCCCCACCTACCCTTCAAATGTCAACCGGCTTCCCGAGGGTGACCGGCTCTCCCTTCCGGCCCTTCCCTGAAAATACCTTCCAACTAGTTGATTTATTGGTACATTGTTGATGGCTCGCCGCGTGGTGATGGTGACTTTGAGATGGCAGGGGGGAATCAGGAGGAGATTGAGGAGACAGACCGTGCTCTCAGTCCGGGAGGGACGATCCGAGCGAGGCCGGGAGGTCCTGGTTTCTGAGCGGGGTCCCGCAACTCTGGCACTTGACCTGGGTCTGTCCCACTTCGTAGCTGATGAGACGATAACACTGGGGACAGCACAGCAGAGCTGTCATCGGGACGCTGGCGATTCGGTTGACGGCAGGTTTCATATGACCAAGGCCGCTTCCGGCTCGGGTTCGACTTGTCGCTCTGCGAGAGAATTCCCCTCCCTCGTCGCGAGGGCTTCAGTGATCCCGTCGTAGACCACCCGGGCGGCATTCGACCAGGCGGGATCGAACGGAACCCCGTGAAAGGCGGCTTCCGCCGCCTTTTTCTCGTCACTGGTCAGCGACCGCGGTGTCGGCCTCGTCATGACGGCGTCACTCAGTGTCTGGAGACCAACGGTCGAGGTTCAGGCTCCGCGGCTTTACGCCGACCACAGTTCAGGCAAGCGAACACGGTGATCGCGAGGCCGGCGTCCATGTCCACGGCCCGTTCCAGCATCATGGTGCCCTTGCACTTGTCACATCGTTCCATGCGTTGACCCTACCACGAGACGGTGGGATTTGCCAATGGTCTGAAGCCCCGGCCTTGAAGGGAAAAGGACCTTGCCGCTCGGCGACCATATGGGCCCTTTGGGACCCGATTACGGCCACCCGGGCCAGGGCCGGAGTCAGGCGCCTAGGCGACCGCGCGCCTCAGGCGCTCCTTGACAGGGCTACAGGGCTCCCCTAGGATGGAAAACCACTGACGGGGGCGCTTCCGCTGAGCGTCGGCTGGCGGGTGCGGGCGCCAGAGGCAACGGTCGGGACTCACACGGCAAGAGAGGCGGGATGTACAGACTGCTGATCATCGTCGGTCTCCTGGTCGTGCTCTACTTTCTGCTGCGAAAGGCGATCCGGGAGTTCCGGGGCAGCAAGGGGCAGTCCCAGGCGCTCGATGCCAATAACCTCCTGGTGCAGGATCCGGTCTGTCGGATGTACGTGGAGAGGGACACGGCCGTGGCCGCCAGCATCGGCGGCCAGACCTACTATTTCTGCAGCAGGGACTGCGCGCAGACCTTCCAAAAACAGCTCGCCGGTTAGCAGCCAGCATACTAGCATCCCGAATAGCTGTACGAGCTCAGCTTGTCCTCCTTGCTGAACTTCAAGGTGATCTGGCACTGGTTCGGGGAAAAATTGAAGAGCGGCGCCCCTGACTGTCCTCCGGCGATCCGGAAATAGGTCCAGGTCTCGCCGCCGAAGAATCGGGGCGACTTCCCGCTGGGAGCGCCCCAGTTCTTCTCGAACCAGGCCTTGTCCTTCCCCTCGAGCTCGGCAGGTTTCAAGGACGCATCGAGATAGGGATTCCCGCCACACCCGGTCACGAGCATCACAGCGAGCAGCACCACGATGATCCATCGCATGGTTGCCTACCCTCCACGCTTGTCGGCGTCGCTCATGTATTGAATTCTAAACCGCGGTGATCGACCTGTCAAACGAGGCGCCGGAGTGGGGCCACACATTGCATTCGCCAGCTGATGCTTTTACAATAAGTCACGAGTGGCCCGGCAAGAATCGCAGCACCCCATGCGTGAAAGGAACTCACCATGAAACTTTTTCTCGATACCGCGAATGTGAAAGAGATTCAGGAAGCCGCGAGCATCGGGTTACTGGACGGCGTCACGACCAACCCCTCCCTCGTGTCGAAGGAAGGGCGCAGCTTCCGCGACGTGTTGCTGGAGGTCTGTCACCTCGTGGACGGCCCGATCAGCGCCGAGGTGGTCAGCGTCGAAGCGGAGGCGATGATCAAGGAGGGACGGGAACTTGCCAAGATCCACAAGAACATCGTGGTGAAGTGCCCGCTGATCCCGGAAGGTCTCAAGGCGACCAAGAAGCTGACCTCCGAAGGCATTCGCGTGAACGTCACGCTCTGCTTCTCCCCCACCCAAGCGCTGTTGGCCGCCAAGGCCGGGGCCTGGTGTGTGTCGCCCTTCATCGGACGCCTGGACGACGTCAGCTCGGACGGGATGGAACTGATTCGCCAGATCGTGACGATCTATCGCAATTACCAGTACAAGACGCTCGTGCTCGTCGCCAGCGTGCGGCATCCCCAGCATGTCGTCGAAGCGGCGTTGGCTGGCGGGGATATCTGCACCATGCCCTACGCCGTCTACCAACAGCTCTTCAAACACCCCCTGACCGACGTCGGGCTCAAAAAGTTTCTGGCCGACTGGGGCGAGCGCGGCCGGCAGTAGCACCCTACCTTCGGGGTAACGGGGTAATCGGGCTACAGGGGAACCGCAGCTGCATCGTACTGTCGCCTCGTATCCCGTTATCCCGCTACCCCCGTTACCTCTCTACCCCGCTACCCCTCTACTCCATTACCCCGTTATCCACCCTTACCCCATTATCCCTCTACCCCCTTACCCCTCCAGAAGCACGCAGGCTCGCCTGAACACGGCATGGAACATGGGTCTGGTCAGTTTACGAGTAAACGTATTCTGCTGGCTGGGATGGTAGGACGCGATGAGGGCCACTCCCCAGGAAAACCGGTACTGCGCGCCGTGGGCGAAGCGGGGGGCCGGCGACGGGACCGGATGCCCGAGCTCTCGACAGGCATTGAGGTACTGATCAAAGGCGATCTTGCCCAGCGCCACCACCACCCGTAGCTTCCGAAGCAGGCGGAGCTCCTCTAGGACATACGGCCGACAGGCGTCAAATTCCTCAGGGCGCGGCTTATTGCCCGGGGGAGCGCATCGCACCACCGCGGCGACGTAGGAGTCCGTGAGGCGAAGGCCGTCGTCCCGGTGCGTCGAATGGGGCTGGTTGGCGAACCCGAAGCGATGCAGCGCTTCGTAGAGCCAGTCTCCGCTGCGATCTCCGGTGAAGACCCGGCCGGTGCGGTTCCCGCCATGGGCGGTGGGCGCCAACCCCACCACGAAGAGACGGGCATTCGGATCACCGAAGCCCGGAACCGGACGGCCCCAATACGTCCAGTCCCGGAACTGCCGGCGTTTCGATCTGGCGATCGCTTCCCGATGGGCGACCAGTCGGGGACACCGCATGCACCGCGTGATCCGGTCGTTGAGCACGTCGAGGGCTCGCATCGGAAGAGTCTAGCATACATGCCGAAGGGGAAACCCCTTGCCGCTCGCCCGGCTTCCTGCTAGCATGACAGAGGTTCAACCGGAGAGAATCCGCATGCTGAGCCGGTTTGTGCGCCAGTGCGCGGCGACAATCAGACTGGTCGTTCCCCTGACGGCGTCTGTGCTCATCGCCTTCGCCGCGAACCCGTTCTCCGCCCCGGCGCAGCCCGAGAACGCCCCAAGCGGACCGGCATCCACTCCTCAGCGGGGCGCCTCGCAGCCTGCACCGGCCGGGTCTCCCCAGGCCGGTGCATCTTCGCCCACCGCTTCTCCCCCTTCCCCGCCTGAAGAACCGATCGAGAGGCCGGCGACGCCGGACCAGGAGAACGAGGTCCTGACGCCAGAGGAACCGGAGGCCACCCCCGACACGGAAGATCGACTCGTCATTCTCCCGGAGATCCAGCGGGAGGGAGCGCGGCATTTCCTCAGCTCGTTCAAGCTCCCGGACAAACTGGTCTTCGCCGGACTGCCGGTGCCGCTGGACAACTGGCACGTCCGCGAGCGGATTGAATTCGAGTTCTATCAGTTCCTGGCGGAGGAAGGCGAGAGCATCATCCTGGCCAAGCGAACCGGCCGGTGTTTCCCGCCCGTCGAAAAGCAGTTGGCTGAGGCCGGCCTGCCGGACGACCTGAAATACATGCTGCTGGTGGAGAGCAAATGCGTCGCGGCCGCCTCTTCGCGGGCCAGGGCGACAGGACCCTGGCAGTTTATCCGGTCCACGGGAAAACGCTACAAGCTGCAGAGTGACTACTGGCGGGACGAACGCCGCAACCTGGAAATGTCCACCGAGGCCGCTCTGAAATATCTTCGGGTGCTGAAAGAGGAGATGGGCGACTGGTTCCTGGCGATGGCCTCCTATAACACCGGCGACGTCCGCATCAAGAAGTTGCTCAAGCAACAGAAGGTGAATGATTACTGGAAGCTCCATTACGTGAGCGAAACGATGCGCTATGTGCCAAGAATTATCGCGGCGAAGGAGATCTATTCCCAGCCGGAAAAGTATCTCGGGCTGACGAAGGATGACCTGTACGTGCCGTTGGAGACCGAAACGGTCACCGTCAACGTCAAGGAGGCGCAACGGCATCTGGCTGCGATCGCCGAGGAGCTCGGCAGCTACTTCCTGGAACTCAAGCTGCTGAACCCGGAAATCAGGAAAGAGTATCTGCCCAAGGGCAACCACCAGATCAAGGTCCCCAAACAAACCTGCCCCTTCCGCTGTCTCAAGCAGGACAAGACCCCCTAACCCTGATCCGAAAATAATCCATGATGGCTGGATAGGCTCCAGCGGGTCCTGTCGTGGCGATCACCCCCCGTCGTCCTCGCTCCACCCATCCCCCCGTGGGGGTCACTTCGGGGTTTCGCATTGCGCGGCCGCTGTGTGATTGTGCTCGGTGGCACCCTGTTGGCTCTTCGCCCCTTGCCGGGGACCCATTGCCTGGCTTCCTGCAATGGGTGATGGCGGCGGGGGACCCGCTCGCCACGCCACCCGCTGGAGCAAGACACGAGGAGAAGGTCATTTTTTCGGTTTAGGGCTAGCACCGCTATGCATATCGGCGTGAGGCAGCCTCGGGTTCGCGCCCTTCTGGCTCGGCTGCTCGAGGCGGGACTGCGCGCGGTGGACCCGGCCGCCGCCGTTCGCCAGCACGTCAGGCGGGCCGGAGTCCGGCTCCACGTGGGCCGGCACCGCTACGACCTGCGTGAGTATTCACGCGTTGTGGCGGTAGGCGCCGGCAAGGCGTCTGCGCGGATGGGGGTGGCGCTCGAAGGCGCGCTCGGGGACCGGTTGGTTGAGGGGTTGGTGGTGGTGAAGTATGGGCACGGCGCCCTGACCAAGACGATTGAAGTAGTGGAGGCCGCGCATCCCGTCCCCGATCAGGCCGGCCGGAGGGCGGC
>JBOHOM010000094.1:0-7420 GCA_050731075.1 Nitrospiraceae bacterium | reverse complement strand
GGAGTCGGATTCAGTCGAATGAGACCGTTGAACCGTGCTGGGGCACCATTTGAGCCGTACCCGCTTCTTCGGCACCCCCATTGCATGACGGTCCTCCCGCGTTTCTGGCCACGCCGCGGAGTGCTCGATGGGATTCCGACCACGGCCCGGCTGTTCTCAGTCGCGCCGCGTTCTCAGCTCCTCGGCCACTGTCACTGGCAGCCTCACGCTCATGGGCATCCGACCCTCATCCTGATCCATGGCCTGGAAGGTTGCAGCGACTCGCACTACATGCGCGGCATCGCCCGGAAAGCGTGGCGGGCCGGGCTCAACGTGATCCGACTCAACCAGCGCAACTGCGGTGGAACCGAGCACCTGACACCCACTCTGTATCACAGCGGATTGAGCGGAGACATCAGAGCGGTCGTCGTCGAGCTGTCCGCTCGCGATAGGCTCGATCGCATCTGGGTTGCAGGCTATTCAATGGGCGGCAACCTGGCCTTGAGAATGACGGGCGAGGCACGGTCTGCCCTGCCAGCCCTGCGGGGCGTCGTGGCGGTGGGTCCCAATATCAATCCAGGTGACTGTGTGACTGCCTTGGAGCGGCCGACGAATTGGGTGTATCACGGTTATTTCTTGAAGCGGTTAAAGGCGCGGTTACGGAGGAAAGCCGTGCTCTTTCCGGGTGAGTTCGAGCTTGCACGGCTCTCGGGGATCAGAACGCTGCGGGAGTTCGACGAGGTGTACACCGCCCCTGACGGAGGGTACCAGAACGCCGACGACTATTATGATCGAGCCGGAGCGCGGCATGTGCTCGCGGGTATCGAGGTCCCCACCCTGATCATCACCGCCCAGGACGATCCGTTTATTCCCTACAGCATGTTTAACACGCAAGCGATCACGTCAAATTCCTGGATACGGCTGTGGGCTCCCGAACACGGAGGCCATTGCGGGTTCATCCAGCGCCCACGCGTCGGTGAGGATGTGTATTGGGCGGAAAACCGGTTGGTGGAGTTCATCGTCGATCAGGAGGGGGCCTGTTGACTCAGGACGGCGAAGGAAAACGGTCTGCCTGGCAGCCTAGTGCCGTTCCAACTATTCCCGACTAGTACCGTTCCAACTATCTCGAGCCACTTGCAGCGCAGTGGGTAGGCCATGGTATTGCACGCGGATCCACGATCTTCGTTAGGCGTTTCAAGTTGGAACGGCGCTAGTCTCCCAGAACCTGGACCACCAGATCGCGTGTGCGAGCACGGGTATCGAAGTCCATCACGACGAGCTGCTGCCACGCTCCCAGCGAGAGCGCGCCGTCTGTAAATGGAATCGTCACGGACGCGCCTTGGATTTGGGCGCGCAGATGACTGTGGGCGTTGACTTCACCGGCGTTCCGCAGATTGTGCTGCCAGCCGGGATCGGCCGGGATCAACCGATCCCAGAGCGCCACCGTATCGGCCCGGATGCCAGGCTCATCTTCGATGATCAGCACGGAGGCGGTGGTGTGCTTGACGAAGACGGTCACGACTCCGGCCTTGAGTCCCGTGCTCGCCAACGCCTGCTGCACGCGTGTCGTGATGTTTTCGACCCGCGTATCACCTTTCATCTCAAGCCGGAACGGGATGCTCTTGACCGTCATGCGCCTGTCCCCCACCCCCTGCCCCTGAGGAAGCGCACCTCGCGGGGAGCGAGCGCGCCGCCACGCGCCTCGGCCAGAATGCGGTCGAAGGCGCCCTCCGCGGCCAGGTCGTGGAGCGCCGTCACCACCGTCGCGCTCAGGATCCCCTCCACCCGGAGCTTCTCCAAATAGGCGAAGGCCTCGGCCAAGGTTTCACGCCGGCGGGCATAATAGTCCCGCCCGCGCTGCCGATTGTTGTACGCCTCCAACTGCTCGCACGCCACCAACACTTCGGCCAGTTGGCGGACCCATCCTGGCGCACCTTTCAGTCTCTCCGGATAGTAGTAGTAGAGCATGACCAGACTCATCCAGGAGGCCCAGCGCACACCCAGCTTAGCCAAGCGGGGCTTGACGTCGCGCAGCCGTCGTGCCAAGCGACGTGCGGAACCCAGGCGCATTTCCACCTGTTCCCGACTCCAGTCATCCACGGGAATGCCGGCCTTCCGCAACTCAGCGGCATACCGCGCCAGGAAGGCCTCTGTCTCTCGTCCCTTGGAAGTCTCCGGGTGGACCGCCCGCCATTCACGCGGCCGGGTCGGGATGCCATGCCTCCTCGCCCAAGACCAGATTTTCCCGAAGAGCCGTCGGTCCAGGCCGGAGCGTCCCAGGTCATGCAGCAGACAGGCGACCTGAAACGTGGCGACTCGAGCCGGCGGGTGCCTCAGCCGCGTCGCGACAGCCACGCACATACGCGCGGTCCGGAGCGCGTGCGGGCGGTCATATCCGCGGATCAGCCGGCCGGGTCGGCGCGGGTCCGGATAGTCATACAACCGCAGGAGCGCGGCGGCGAGTGACCGCGAGACCAGGAGAGGAGCTGGATCGAAAGACTTGTTCACCACACCCCCACCGGGAAAGCATCTCCTCGTCAGCCTGCCGCCGCGCGCGCCCGCTTGAGATTTTGGCAGTGGGAGAATATCGTCTGGCCGCTTGAAGTGTCAAGCAGAGGGGTAGATGGAGGAATTTGAGCCCACTGGAGGGGATTCTCGGCCGGCGGCAGGGATGAGCTTTGCCCGATCTGCCAGCGTTCTGGCGAAGCTTATGATTCTGTCGCGAAAGCGACACCCTGTTTTGGCGCAGAACTTCGTTGCCGGTTGGTAGGGCTGGCGCGCCACTGCCCAAGAGGCTGTTGGAGGAATGTTTCTCTCGCGCCAAGGCGGGTATGGAGCCGGCGAGTGGGATCGAACCACCGACCGTCGTCGGATCGGCCCTGAAACCTGCCTCTCCGACTCCTACAAAGGGGGCCAGCCCCCTTGTACGATCCCCACGAAGGGGGCACACCCCCTTCGAAACCCCCAGGTCGGTGGTTCGGGATCACACGAAGTCGGGTATGGCTTGCCAGCCGAAGCGGGAGCATTGGCTTGCCAGCCTTCGCTCCCGCGAAGGCTGGAGCCGGCGAGTGGGATCGAACCACCGACCTGCGGTTTACGAAACCGCTGCTCTACCAACTGAGCTACGCCGGCCGTCAAGGTCTTGCGAGGAAACAGGATGGATACGACGTGGAATTGATGGCATCATACTCAGCACTTCCGTTACGTGTCAATCGAGCGACAGCATTAGGGGGTGTCATTTGACCCGGGCAAGCGGAAGGCCCCGGGCCTGTGCCGTCGGAGCGAGCGGAGGGACGCTCATCGGCTCTTGTTCATGCCCGTATTCCGCCCTGGCGGCTTTCGGTACCTGCGTCCGCACGAAGTCGAACAGCTCTCCCAACGACACCAGTCCGTCACCATCCACATCAGCTTCGCCGCCAAGCCCCTTGAGGAGATGGAAGGTGAACAGGCCATGCCGGCCCCGCTCATACCGATGGGCATCCTGGGCCTCGCTGGTTCCGATGATCTGTACGAGCCTGGGGGCTCCCGTCGTGGACGCTGCGGCGTCCCAGACCGGACTCTGTCCCTTGTGGCGGGCCGAGTCTGGCGGGACCGAAAGCGTCACATCGAGCAGCAGGATCGCGTGCTGAAGCGGCAGCCGCGTCAGCGCTGCCTGGAGCCGACGTAAGGAGAACAACCGAACGGGGGAGGCGGGGGTCCCCTCATGGGGAAACAGCGAGACGGCGCCGGTCGCCGGATCCACGATCGCCCGACCGGAGAAGAAGACCAGCACATCGCCTCCCGGCTCGACATGCTGCGGCAACCAGTTCTCGAGCACTTCAACAAGGTCGTCCTTCAGCGCGTGGTCGTCCGTCACCACCTTGACCCGCCAGGCCGGGAGTCCCCCTACCGCCCGGAGATACCTCGCCATGACCTCGGCGTCGTGGGAGGCGAATCTGACGGTCGGCACCTCGGGATCGCGGAAGGCGCCGACCCCGATCGCGATTCCGACAGTCTTCCGCCGTTCGTACCCGCGGACCCGCTCCGGAACCTGATCGACATCGATGGTGCGCCCCTTCGAGGCTTCCGCTCGGACGGGGCCAACGGCGGCGGCGCTCCTCCCGCT
Organism: Nitrospiraceae bacterium; assembly: GCA_050731075.1. Lineage (GTDB taxonomy): Bacteria > Nitrospirota > Nitrospiria > Nitrospirales > Nitrospiraceae > 40CM-3-62-11. The sequence goes on along the minus strand of JBOHOM010000094.1, from coordinate 3,336 downwards.
CCCCGCCTCCGTCGGCGATCTCGATACGAGCGGCAGCCCGCCCCGCTGCTTCGCCTCCGCAGCCTGCAGGATCTTGATCGAGGTGCCCAGGTGTTGGTTGAGCCCTTGGGCTAAACGCGCGATCGCGTCGTTCGCCAATTCGGCAAGGCCGTGCACCTCGCAACTTTGACCATCCGTGTCTATGGTGCCGCGAGCTTCCGTGCGCAGGTTCCCGGTCGAGAGCAGGGTGCCACCGGCGTCGAAATAGGAGACAGTCGCGCCGAGCGTGACGGTGGCGGGATAGCTCCTGGTCGTCTGGCGAAGGATGTGGAGATTGAGCTCCTTCAACCCCAGCACGACCTCCACCACACCGTCCGCCGGTGCTGCCACGCCGCTTCCCAACGGTTGTGCGTCGGCCAGGACATGCTCAAACACCATGCCGATGTCGCGCTTCAAGGCAGGTGTGAGACGATCGCCGAGCGGAAGCGTCCGGGGTTGACGGCAGGAGTCCGTGTAGGCAAGACCGGCTTCCATCACGCTCGGGTCCAGCCGAAGGCCGACCGTCAACGGAAGCCAGTAGCCCTGCGAGTGGCCCACTCCGGCAAACCACCTGGAGGACATCTCATTGCAGCTCGAGAGCACGACTAGGAGGACCAGCGCAACGATCGGCCCAGTCACGCGGCTGAGGAGGAAGGGTGGAGGCACACGGTAAGGAGGTCTCGCCAACACGGCCAACCCTATATACCGAAAATGGCGGGAGAAGGCAATCACAAGAACAAGGATCCTGACGATCCGAGGCCAGGATTGACACGGTTTTCCCCAGTGCGCTAAGGTCCCAGCCATGCCGGATTCGGCTGCAGGAGCAGGGCTCTCGCGTGCCAGCACTCCTCCCGGGAGCCTGCACTGGTCAACCCTGACTCATCTCATTCGGCTCTCCAACCAGTCCGGCACCCTCCTGCTGATGCTGCCCACGCTGTGGGCCCTGCTGCTCGCCTCGCGGGGCACGCCGGACTGGAGCTTACTGGCCGTCTTTGCGGCCGGCTCGTTCCTCATGCGGAGCGCGGGCGTCGTTCTGAACGACCTCGCGGATCGGTCCTTCGACCGTCTCGTGGAGCGCACGCGCACGCGCCCCCTGGCCAGTGGCGTCCTGGGAGTCCCCGCCGCGCTGGCCATCGCGACCGTGCTGATGTTGGCCGCAGTAGGCTTACTGATCTTCACCAACCCGCTGACGATCCTGCTCAGTCCCGCGGCGCTCCTCTTGGCCGCCACCTATCCGTTTTCGAAACGGGTCGTGCATCTCCCGCAGGCCGTGCTCGGCCTCGCATTCGGCTGGGGGGTCGTCATGGCTTGGGCGGCCGCTCGGAACAGGCTGGAGATCCCGGTCTGGTTTCTCTATGCAGGCACGATCTTCTGGGCCGTCGCGTACGATACCATCTACGCGCTGCAGGATCGCGAGGACGATGCACGAATCGGAGTCAAATCCTCGGCGCTTCTCTTCGGTGCTCGGACCTGGATCGCGGTGGGCGTGTCGCTGGGCGGCATGCTGATCATGCTGGGCCTCACCGGATGGATCGTGAGCCTCGGACCCGCGTTCTATGCCATGCTGGCGGTGGTCGGCGTGTTTTTCACCCGGCAGGTCTGGACGCTGCGAGGCTCAGTTTCCCCCGCACAGGCCTTCAGCATGTTCAGGCGGCATGTCTGGGTCGGATGGGCAATCCTAGCCGGAATCTGGGTGGGGTTCTTGTGAAGGTCAAGGTTGAGGTTCAGGTTGAGGCTACTGAGCCTTAGCCTCGGATTGGTCCGGTCTCGGAGCGCGCAGCGTCACCAAATACATGGCAATCGCCTTGGCGTCCGGATCGCTGATGCCGAGATTCGGCATGCGTGTGTCCGGCTTCATGCTCTGGGGGTACTTGATCCAACGATAGGTCCAGGTCGAGTTGAGCCGGAAGCCTGCGCGATCCAGGGCGGGGCCCACCACCCCACCCTCCTCGCCGATCTTGTGGCAGCCGTTGCAGCCGTACTTGATCGTGTACAGCCGCTTTCCAACGTCGGGGAGCTTCGCGGCCTGGCCGGGTGCCATCGTCAGGTCGGGTTTGGCCACGGCCGCGAGCTTCGGCCGAGCGGAAAAGTTGGCCTCAGCGGTTTTGGCCCTCTCCAATCCTTTGGCCGCGACGGCCAGCGCTTCCTGCTCCTTGGCAGTGGCGTCGTCGTCGACCTCAGCGCGCTTCTTCTTGGCTTCCTCGGCAGCCTTCTTCTCAGCCGCTTCCAACGCTTGTTTGACCCGATCATATTGCTGCTGGGCAGCCTGAACTTGGTCCTTCAAACCTTTCTTGCGCACTTCGACGTCGTACTGCAACTTCGTACCGTGCAGAGTCCTGACGAAGGCGACGATCGCCCAGATCTCCTCCTCGGACAGCGTGTACTTGAAGGTCGGCATGGTCGGCACGGCAAACTCATCTTCGCCGATCTTGTCGCCCACCCCGGGGGTGGTATCCTTCATGTCGCGGGAGACGGTCGCAAAGAGCTCCTCATCCTTGAACGTGGACATCTCCTCCTTGGCCGAAAGGTCCTTCGGACGCGGATCCGGCATCAAGCTCCAGTTATACCCTTCATTCTCGCGGCCGTGCTCACCGTGGCAGTGCGTGCAATAATGGGCGTACAGTTTCTGGCCCTTGGAGACCTGCTCACTCTGAAACAGTGCGCAGCCGGCCCAGGCGACGAGCCCCGACACGCCGACGAGCGCGCCCGCCAGCCAGACCTTGCGAAGACGTCCGGGTGTGCTCATGCAGGCCGCCCTTTCTTCAGTTTCCGGATGACCACAAACTGGAATCCCGCGGCCAGGCCGATGGCCAGCGCAGCATAGAGATACCCCGAATAGTCCGGCGCTGGTTCGGCGCGGAAATACCACCACGAGGACACCGCCTTTTCCGATCCCTTCTCTTTCAGATCGCCGCTCTCCAGCTTCTTGCCATCCCAGATCGCAAACGCGATGCTGATGAACTCTCCGAGCTTGATCTGGACGTCGTGCTCCACCTCGCCGGTCGAGAGGGAGCGGGAGAACACGACCTTCCACGTCCCGTTCTGGTACACGCCCTTGCCTTTGACGTCCTGCTGCGCCTGGACTTTCAGCGTGCCGAACCCCTGGGCACTCATGTCCAGAACCTTGCCGTTCGCCTTCTTCCAGTACCAGATGTTGACCGGGCCCCCCTCCACCTGGGCCATGGGCTGGCCGTGCGCGAAATGTGCCTTCTTGTCCCCGACCATGAACTCCAGCGCCGCCGCGTCATGAAGGTCGTCCGTGGGATCGGCATACTCGACAAGAATCGCCACGCTTTTGCCGTCGTGCAGGCCACGCAC
>JBOHOM010000093.1:0-4825 GCA_050731075.1 Nitrospiraceae bacterium | reverse complement strand
GCCGCAGTCCCCCCTCCTCCTGGAAGCGCACTGGTTGCTGGCGCAGTCGTACGAGCAGGCGGGCGACCCGTACATGGCCTTGGCCCAATACCGCCTCCTCGTCACCATCGCCAAAGAGGACAGTTATGGAGGCGAGGCGCGGGGGCGGATCGCTGAGCTGGAGAAGCAGCTGGGGCCGACTGCGATCCGCTCGTCCGGGCTTATCGCCATTTTGCTCCCCCTGCAGGACCTCCCGTCCCCGCAAGAACTCGATCCGTGGGTCCGGGCGCTCGGACAGGCCGGAATTACCTCGGTGCTCGTAGAGGGGGGGACCGTGACGCTCCGGTCTGCCTTGAGCCAGCTCGTGCCGATCGCGCATCGCCATGGTCTCTCGGTGTTTGCCGCCACCACGCTGCGTCGCATGACCGGGGTGGATCTCCCGCTCGACTGGGCCGACTGGTCCTATGACCCCGCGCAGCGCCAACTCCGTCCTTCTCCAAATGCGGACCTGTTTCATCCGGCCTTTCAGGAATATCTAATCGGGTTTCTCACCGACCTGGCGGGAACCGGGGTGGACGGCGTGCTGTTCCGGGCCGATGCGCCGCTGGGGCCGACCGAGGGATTCAGCGCATCCGCGCTACGCGGGTTCGAGCGGGACTTTCAGCTCCGGCTCGACCCTGACCAGCTCTTTCCCCCCTCGACGAGAGGCGCCCCTGCCATCCCACCGCGTGACGCGCAGGATCAGGAGAAGTATCCCCCTGATTTCTGGCGTTGGGCGGGGTGGAAGGCTCGCGAGAGTCTCAAAGTCATGGACCGGCTCAGAGGCGCGATGCGGAAGCAGTCGCCCAGGCTGCGTTTTGCCCTGGAGGTGCACCCAGAAGCCGTCACCAACCCGGTGGAGGCGCTCGCGCGATACGGGGAAGATCTGCTGGAGGCCAAACGCAACCGATTTGATTTTTATCTGACCGGGCCGAGACCCGGCATCAGCGAACTGAGACCGGGCATCAATGAACGTACGCCGGGCATCATAGAACGGATGATCGACCTGATTGGCGACGCGGAGCGGATCTGGGTCGCGACGCCGCTCCCGGCAGGGGCAAGCGCGCGGCTGGCCCAGAGGGTACCCCCGACGACGAATCGAGACGCGTTCGCCAAGGGAGTCGGCCTGATCTACGTGGGAACTGTCGTTCCGGTTCCTTGACAGAGAGGGACCGCTGCACTATACTCGCGCGACCCCGGACCGTGAGACCAACGGAAAGGTTGAGGTTGAGGTTAAGGTTGAGACAAAGAGAGCTTATTCGGTCCCTTAACCTCAGCCTTAGCCTAAGCCTTCATCGGAGGGGAACATGAACCCGACGAATCTCAGGTATCATGAGGAGCACGAGTGGATCCGCGTGGAGGGGAAGCAAGCGACCCTTGGGATCAGCCACTTCGCCCAGGATGCGCTCGGAGACATCGTCTTTATTGAACTGCCGAAGCCCGGCACCAAGGTCACGGCGGGGCAGCAACTCGGTGAGATAGAATCGACCAAGACCACCTCCGCTCTCTATACTCCTGTGAGTGGGACCATCGTCAAGTTCAACGCCGAGCTGAAGGACCATCCGGAGGTGGTGAACGCGGATCCCTACGGCAAAGGATGGATTGCGGTGATCGAGCTGTCTGACCCGGCCCAGGTGGAGAAATTGATGACGGCCTCCCAGTACGAAAAGTTCCTCGCCTCACAGAAAAAAGGTTGAGGCTAAGGTTGAGGTTTAGGTTCAAAGGCCTCACTTACCCTCAACCTTAACCTCAGCCTTAACCTGGAAGCTCGCTATGGCCAAGCACATTGCGATTCTTGGCGCCGGGCCAGGAGGATATGTCGCGGCGATCCGGGCGGCGCAGTTGGGAGCCCGCGTAACCGTCGTAGAGAACCAGGCTCTGGGCGGAGTCTGTCTGAATTGGGGCTGCATCCCGAGCAAAGCGCTGCTGGCGGTCGTGGAGTTGGGGGACAAGGCCAAGAAGGCGGGGGAGCTCGGCTTACAACTCGGGGACCGGGTCGCCTATGACCTCGCGCGCATGGTGGCTCGCAAGAACAAGGTCGTGGAGAATCTGGTCAAAGGGATCGCGACGCTGTTCAAGACCTGGGGGATTGAGCATCTGGACGGCAGGGGCGAGGTGCTGGAGCCGCGGACGATCCGTGTGGCCAAGCGGGACGGCACTGACACCCGGGTCCAGGCCGATGCGCTCATCCTGGCCACCGGCTCATCCTGGCCGAACCTCCCGCTCTTTCCCATCGACGGGCGGCAGATCATCACGAGCAAAGAAGCGCTGGACCTGACCGAGATCCCGGCCAGTCTGTTGATCGTCGGGGGCGGCGTCGAGGGCTGCGAGTTCGCCGCCCTCTACAGCGGGCTCGGCACGCAGGTGACGATGATCGAGATGATGCCCCGCATCCTGCCCCTTGAAGACGAGGAAATCTCAGCGTTCATGGACCGCGAGCTCAAAAAGCGGGAAGTGACGGTGCAGACAGGTACCACCGTCGAGAAGTGGGAGCGGCGCAACGGGACCGTCCAGGCCACGCTGAAAAACGGGAGCACGGTCGTCGCCGAGAAACTGCTGGTCTCGGTGGGCCGAGGGTTCAATTCAAAAGGCATCGGGTTGGAGAAAGCAGGTGTCCGGCTTGGCACGCGTGGTGAGATTGTCGTGAACGAGCACTTGGAGACCAATGTGCCGGGCATCTATGCGATCGGGGACGTGGTCGGGAAAGCGATGCTGGCGCACGTCGCCTCGGCGCAGGGAAAGGTAGCGGTCGACAATATAATGGGACACCGCCGTGAAGTGAGGTATGACGTCGTGCCCGCCGGCATTTTCACCCTCCCGGAGATCGGTCGAGTCGGGCTGACCGAGCAGGAAGCCCGGGAGCGAAGCCAGAAGCTCGGGCACAAGGCGGAGACGGACATCAAGATCGGCCGATTCCGGTACGCCGGACTCGGCAAAGCTCAGGGCGTCGGGGAGACCACCGGCATGTTCAAGATCATCGCGGATGCCAAGACCGGCTCCATTTCAGGCGTCCACATCGTGGGCGCGCATGCGGCCGACTTGATCCACGAAGCCGCGCTCGCCATGCAGCTCGGCGCGACCGCCTCCGCGGTGGCCGAGATGATCCATGCCCACCCGACCCTGTCGGAAGGGATGATGGAAGCCGCCGAGGACGTGGACGGGCTGGCCATCCACCTCGCGCGCAAGCGCGCACAATCTTGAATACGGCCGTCCCCTCATTCAACATTGAACATTGAAAATTCAAAATTGTTCTTCTATCCCATGTCTCTCGCCCGGTCACTGTTGATCAAGCTGGCCATGCTGACGGCCACGGTTGCGCTGGTGCTCTGGATCGGCTGGCCGACGCAGGGGCCGGACCTGGAACCCGGCGAGACAGCCCCTGCCTCCTCCCCGCAGACTTCCCAGACTTCCACGCCCGGCCATCTCTCAGCCCAGAAGCTTGTGCCGCCCGCGCTGGCCGCGCCCGCCACAAAGCGAGTGTCGCGGCTGGACATTAATCGGGCCACGATCGAAGAGCTGCAGCACCTTCCCGGAATCGGGGAGATCCTGGCCCGTCGCGTCATCGAACGGCGCACGGCCCACGGGCCATTCCGGACGGTCGACGAACTGCGGGAAGTGACCGGCATCGGGGACAAGCGGTTGGAACGATTGCGGCCGCTGGTGGTGGCCGGACCTCCGGCCGTCGCTGCCAAGGGACACGAGGGATTGTGACGGAGTTGACTCGCCAGATGGAGGTGCTCCTCCGGGGAGCGGTGGAGGTCATCCACCAGAACGAACTCGAATCAAAGCTCGCCCGCGCCCTCAAGGAGAAACGGCCGCTGCGGGTAAAAGCCGGCTTCGACCCCACCGCGCCCGATCTGCACCTCGGCCACACCGTCCTCATCCACAAGCTGAAGCACTTCCAGGACCTCGGCCACAAGGTGATCTTTCTGATCGGCGATTTCACCGGCATGATCGGAGATCCCTCCGGTGTCTCAGAGACCCGCGTGCCGCTCACGAAGGCGCAGGTGCAGAAAAACGCCAAAACCTACAAAGAGCAAATTTTTAAGATTCTGGACCGTAAGAAGACCACCGTGGCGTTCAACAGCAAGTGGATGAATCCCATGGGGGCTCAACAGGTGATTGAACTCTGCGCGCACTACAACGTCGCGCGGATGCTGGAACGGGAGGACTTTCACAAGCGCTACCGCGAGCAGAAGTCGATCAGCATCCATGAGTTCCTGTATCCCTTGATCCAGGGCTACGACTCGGTCGCGTTGAAGGCCGACGTGGAGCTGGGGGGCACCGACCAGAAGTTCAACCTCCTGGTCGGCCGCGACCTGCAGCGCGATTTTGGCCAGGAACCCCAGGTCGTGATCACGACGCCCTTGTTGGAAGGTACGGACGGGGTCCGCAAGATGAGCAAGAGCGTCGGGAACTACATCGCGCTCGAGGACCGTCCGGCGGACATCTTCGGCAAGCTGATGTCGATCAGCGACGCGGTCATGCATCGGTATTACGAATTGCTCACGACACAAGATCTCGATCACGTTAAAGCGATGCATCCGATGGAAGCCAAGCTGGCGCTCGCGGAGCAGATCGTCGCGCGGTACCACGGAACCGGCGCCGCGCGCTCGGCGAAAGAGGAGTTTCAGCAGAAGTTCCGCCAGCGAGAATTCCCGGCTGAACCCGACGCGCGCGTGACGCTCACGCAGGCTGACGTGTCGAACCCGGCGGCTCCAAGCATGACATTGGTCGAGCTGGTCGCGCGCACGAAATTGGTGCCGAGTAAAAGCGAGGCGCGGCGCTTGATTGTCCAGGGTGGGGT
>JBOHOM010000092.1:0-7044 GCA_050731075.1 Nitrospiraceae bacterium | reverse complement strand
CTGGCAACGACCACCCCGAACGGGACGGAGCCGAGCAGGTAGCCCCCGGCGGCCATCGCGGCCGGCAGCCAATCACTGAGCACCATAAGGGAGATCCCGGCGCCGCGTGGAGGCTACAGCTCCTTGAGCGCCACCTGTCGCCAAAAGCTGAGGAGGTACCGGCCGCCTGAAATGAGCGCCAACGCCAACGCCGCATACAGCACCACCGTGCCCACGAGGTGGAGATTCCACGCCGCCGGCACAATCCCGTCTTCGAGGATGAGCAGGACGATCGCGACCACTTGCGCGACCATCTTGTACTTGCCGATCGTCTCCGCCGACAGGACGATGCCCTGCGAGGCGGCGATGGCGCGCACCCCGGTGACCGCGACTTCCCGCGCGATGATGAGAATGGCGACCACTGCGGCCACTCGTTGATACTGGACGAGGAGGATCAGTCCGGACAACACCAGCAGCTTGTCCGCGATCGGGTCGAGCAGCCGCCCGAGCTTGGTCACCTGCGACCGCCGACGGGCGAGATACCCGTCCAGGAGGTCGGTCACGGCGGCGATCACGAACACCACCGCGGCGGCCAACGACCGACCCGGGGTCGGCGTCCAGAACAGCAGGACGAAGACGGGGATCAACAGGATTCGGGAGACCGTCAGGAGGTTGGGAAGGTTCACGTTTGTGTCCCTGGCCTCCCACCCTGCCGCGATCGGTCCCATCTGCCTAACGCCCTCCGTGACCCGCATTCCCCCCGCGCCCCTTAGGCCGACACCCCGTCCGCGGGATCAGACCACCCCGCTTTTCAGCAAATCATGCATGTGGATCACGCCGACCATCCGCCCCTGCGCATCGAGCACCACGAGCGACGTGATGGAAAACTGCTCCATGATTTGAACGGCGCGGGCCGCCAGATCATCCGGACCGATGGTCTTCGGGTTCTTGCTGGCCAGGTCTCTCGCCCGCGCCCTGGCAACATTGATCCCCTTTTCCAGAGCGCGCCGCAGATCCCCGTCCGTCACCACGCCCTGGAGCCGGCCTTGCGCGTTCACCACCGTGGTCATGCCGAGTTTCTTCGCGGTCATTTCCATGATCGCGTCCCGGGCCGAGGCGCGCGGGTCCACGCGAGGAATGGCCTCTCCCTGATGCATGAGATCCCTTACTTTCAATAGGAGCCGACGGCCCAGGGTGCCGCCGGGATGAAATTGCGCGAAGTCCTCTTCCTTCAACCCGCGCTTGTCGAGCAGCGCGATCGCGAGGGCGTCGCCCATGGCGAGCGCGGCCGTGGTGCTGGCGGTGGGCGCAAGTCCCATCGGACAGGCCTCCTCCTTCACCGATACATCCAGGACCACCTCGCTGTTCTTCGCCAGCGTGGACTGCACGCGCCCGGTCAACGCGATCACGGGAATACTCAACCGTTTTACGAACGGGAGCAGCTTGAGCACTTCGTCGGTCTCGCCGCTGTTGGAGATCGCGATGAAGACATCGCGGCGCGCCAGCATGCCCAGATCCCCGTGCACCCCCTCGGCCGGATGCAGGAAGAACGCGGGTGTCCCGGTGCTGGCGAGGGTCGCGGCGATTTTTTGACCGATGAGGCCGGATTTCCCCATCCCCGACACCACCACCTTGCCGGTACAGCGGAACAGCAGATCCACCGCGTCGGTAAACCGATGATCGAGCCGATCGACCAGCCCGGCGATGGCCCGGGCCTCGATTTCCAGGACACGCTTCCCCTGCGGGATGCTCATAGGCCGGCCTCGGCTCCTTTCCCCGCCGCTCGGCAGATTCGCACCAGCCGCTCCAGCAGCGGCTTCAGCTGATGGAGGGGCACCATATTGGGGCCATCAGACAAGGCCCGGTCCGGGTCCGGGTGCACCTCCATGAAAAAGCCGTCACAGCCTGCCGCCGCCGCGGCCGAGGCCAGCGGCGTGACGAACTCACGCTGGCCTGCCGACCGGGTCCCCGCCCCGCCCGGCAACTGCACGCTGTGGGTGGCGTCGAACACGACCGGATATCCCAAGCTCCGCATGATCGGCAGCGCGCGCATGTCCACCACGAGGTTGTTGTACCCGAACGACGACCCTCGCTCGGTCAGCAGGATGCGCGAGGTGCCGCTTTCCTCCAGTTTCTTCACGACGTTCTCCATTTCCCACGGCGAGAGGAACTGCCCCTTTTTCACGTTCACCACCCGCCCGGTCTTGGCCGCCGCGACCAGCAGATCGGTCTGGCGACAGAGAAAGGCCGGAATTTGGAGAATGTCTGCGGCCTCGGCAGCCGGCGCGGCCTCCTCCGCACTGTGAATGTCGGTCAGCACCGGCACGCCCACCTGCTCCCGGACCTTGCGCAGCACGGCGAGGCCCGAGCGCAGGCCCGGCCCGCGAAAGGAGCTGATCGAGCTGCGGTTCGCCTTATCGTAGGAGGACTTGAACACATAGGGAATGCCGAGCGCGCGCGTGATCTCGGCGATGCGCTGCGCGGTCTCCAGCACGATCCGCTCGCTCTCGATCACACAGGGACCCGCGATCAGGAAATGGGGATGGGATGCGCCGACCTTGAACGACCCGAGGTCAATCTCCCGCGGCATATCCGCTTCCTTTGGCGACGCCCGTCTGGACCCCTTATTGCCCACATTTTCTCCGCAAGGCTGCCCCGATAAAGGCGCTGAAGAGCGGATGGGGCCGATGGGGACGTGAATTGAACTCGGGATGAAACTGGGTGGCGACAAACCACGGGTGACCCGACAACTCGACGATCTCCACCAGCCGGTCATCCGGCGACAGTCCGCTCAGGACCAGCCCGTGCGCCGTCAGGGTCTGCCGATAGGCATTGTTGAACTCATACCGATGGCGATGGCGTTCCTTCACTTCCAACACCCCGTAGGCCTTGTGGGCCACGCTCCCCTCGAGAATGCGGCAGGGGTAGGCGCCCAGCCGCATGGTGCCCCCCATCTCACGGACCGCCCGCTGATCCGCCATCAGATCGATGACCGGATGCGCGGTCTGGGGGTCGAATTCGGAACTGTTCGCGCCCGGCAACCCGGCCACGTGCCTGGCCAGTTCGATCACGGCACACTGCATCCCCAGGCACAGGCCGAAAAACGGAATGCCGGCCTCGCGCGCATAACGGATGGCCTCGATCTTCCCCTCAATCCCCCGGTTCCCGAACCCGCCCGGGATCAGGATCCCGTCCGCATCCCGCAGGACCGGTTCGGTTCCCCGCCGTTCGATCTCTTCGGACTCGATCCAGTGAACCGTCACGCGGGTCTCATGGTCGATGCCGCCATGCACCAACGCTTCGCCCAGGCTCTTGTAGGATTCTTTCAGCCCGACGTACTTCCCCACCAACGCCACCGAGACCTCGTGCTTGGGATGCTTGATCTTCTGCACGATCGCGTCCCATTCGCGAAGATTGGGGGGGCTGGCGTCCAGCCGGAGCGAGCGAACGATCAACTCATCCAGACCTTCCTTGCGGAACACGATCGGGACCTCATACACGGTCTCCACGTCCTTGGCCGTGATGACCGCGCCTTTCTCCACGTTGCAAAACAGCGCGATCTTCTCTTTCAAGTCGGGCGGCAGATAGCGGTCGGTGCGGCACAAGAGGATATTCGGCTGAATGCCGATCTCCCGCAGCTTGTTCACGGAATGCTGCGTCGGCTTCGTCTTCAACTCACCGGCGGCCCCGATATACGGGACCAGCGTCAAGTGCACGTACAGGACGTTCTCCCGGCCGACGTCGTACGGCATCTGCCGGATCGCCTCCAGGAACGGCAGGCTTTCGATGTCCCCGACCGTCCCGCCGATCTCGACGATCGCCACATCGCTTCTCTTGGCCACGTCCAGGATGGCCCGCTTGATCTCGTCGGTGATATGGGGCACCACCTGCACCGTCCCGCCCAGATAATCGCCGCGGCGTTCCTTCGTGATCACCGCGTGATAAATCCGACCGGTCGTGTAGTTGTTCTCCTTCGTCAGCGTCAACGAGGTGAACCGCTCGTAATGGCCGAGATCCAGGTCCGTTTCCGCGCCGTCTTCGGTGACGTAGACTTCCCCGTGCTGATAGGGATTCATCGTGCCGGGATCGACATTAATATAGGGATCCAGCTTGAGGAAGGTGATCTTGAGGCCGCGGCTTTCCAGGAGGGTCCCGATGGAGGCCGAGGCCAGTCCTTTGCCCAGCGACGACACCACCCCGCCGGTCACGAAGATGTACTTGCTCATCGTTCAGGCCTTCCCGCCGACTTCAATCTTCGGCGCGTCCTTTTCCCGGCGTGCCAGACGCTCCAGGACCGCCGCCCCCGTGTCGAGATCCTCCGGGGTATCGATCCTGAGTGACGCATGCTCGGTTTCCCACACGCGGATCCGAATGCCGTGCTCCAGCGCCCGGAGCTGCTCCAGCTGTTCGGCCTCTTCGAGGAGCCCGGTGGGCAATTCCGCCAGCCGCAGCAAGGTCTCGCGCGTGTAGATGTACAGGCCGAGATGCATGTAATACACCCCGGGCTCTCTTCCACCGGCCCGGCGGTCACGTCGATGAGGAATGGGCTCACGCGAAAAATAGAGCGCGCCCCCGGTGCGGTCCGTCACGACCTTCACGACCGCCGGATTCCTTACGTCGTCCAGCGAGGTCAGCCTCCGCTTCAGCGTCCCCATCCCCGCCCCGCTCTCCAGGAAGGGGGTGACCAGATCCGGGATCAGCTCCGGGTGGAGGAGGATCTCGTCGCCTTGGAGATTCAACAGGGTCTGGCCAGGAATCTGCCGCGCCACGGCTGCCACCCGATCGGTCCCGGTCCGGAACGGCCCGGTGGTCATGACGACCGTTCCGCCAAACCCCTTCACCGCCTCGGCAATGCGGGAGTCGTCGGTGGCGATCAGGACCTGGCCCACGCCCCGCGAGGCCCGCGCGTGCTCGTAGACGTGCTGGATGAGCGGCTTGCCGAGCAGCATGGCCAGGGGCTTCCCCGGGAACCGCGACGACCCGAACCGGGCCGGGATGACAACCGGGACCGAGGCACTGCGACTAGGCATGGGGCAGCGCCTCCGAGAGCTGGCGCGCAGTCACCGCGGCGGTGCCGACCACCCCGACCACGATGCCGGCTGCATGATTCGCGAGCACCGCCGCATCCCGGATGGAAGCCCCGGTCGCCAGCGCCAGCGCCAGGGTGCCCACCACCGTGTCGCCGGCGCCGGTGACATCGTACACCTGACGCGCCACCGTGGGAATGTGCCATCGGGAGCCATCGGATTCGAAGAGGCTCATGCCCTTCTCCCCACGGGTGACCAGGACGGACTGGCAGCTCAACCGCTGCCGGATGATCTCACCGGCTTCATCGACGGCTTGGTCATCCTCCGCGTGCACGCCGGCGGCCTGCAGGGCTTCCAGATGGTTGGGGGTCACGACGGTGACGCCCTTATAATAGGGGAAATGCTCCACTTTGGGATCCACGATGATCGGAATGCGCTGGAGCGCGGCCAGACGGGTGAGCTCCGCCATGAGCGCTGCGGTGACGACGCCCTTGGCGTAATCCGACACGACCAGGCAGGAGATCTCACGCAATCGCGACTCGACGTAGCGAAGCATGCGACGCTGGAGCGTGGCGTTGATTTCCGCCCGGCGTTCGACGTCGAACCTGACGACCTGTTGCTGGTGGGCGATGACGCGTGTCTTCCTGGTGGTGGGCCGATCCGGGTCGATGACCACGCCGCCACGCCCCTCCCGACGCATCCCCAACTCCTTCAACAGCCGCTGCCCGCCCTCATCCGCGCCCACGACCCCGCAGATGTCCGCCCGTCCTCCGAGGGAATGGATATTATTGTAGACATTGCCCGCTCCCCCAAGCTGAAGCGACTCGGACCCGACCAGGACCACGGGGACCGGGGCCTCGGGGGAGATGCGGCTCACCTTGCCCCAGATGTAATGATCCAGGATCAGATCCCCCACGACCAGGACGCCGGCCTGGGGAAATCGCTCGATATGTCGCTGCAGCGACGGTCGCCGCGCGCGCGCGAGGAGCGTCGCGTCCCCGCCCCGCCCCCTCGTGGAGCCTTTGCGCCCTATTGAATTGCCTTGCCGAGTCGATCCCACCGCACCCACCCCTGCCAATCTCCCTGTCCGCTCCACGACCAATAAATCCGGAAGGCCTTCCCTCTGATCTTCTCGGCGCTGACGTATCCCCAGAATCGGCTGTCGAGACTCTGATCCCGGTTGTCACCCATCACAAAGTACTGTCCTGCGGGGACGGTGACCGGACCGAAGTTATCCCGCGGATTGATCGCGCCGTCGATGAGACCGGGGTCCACCCGTTGTGTATACCCGTGATCATCGAGCGGCGCCCCGTTCGCGTAGACCACCTTGTTGCGGATCTCGACGGTATCGCCGGGCAGGCCCACCACGCGCTTGATGAAATCCTTGTCCTCGTCCTCAGGATACCGGAACACGATGATGTCCCCCCGCTGAGGCGGTCCGAACGACACCACCGTCTTGGAGGTATAGCACGTCACGGGCGGAAAGCTCATGCTGACTTTGCAGGCTCCCGGCCACTGCAGCCCGTAGGCGAGCTTGCTGACCAGGATATGATCTCCGATCATCAGCGTCGGAATCATCGACCCCGACGGAATCTTGAAGGCCTGCACCACGAAGATCCGGATCGCGAAGGCCAGCAGCATGGCCACGACGATCGCTTCCGCATATTCGCGGAGGACCGATTTGCGACGAGGGGCGGATTCGGCGCGCGCGTCCGGGACCGCCAGGGACTCAGGCCCCGACGGCGAGACGGCCTCCGCAGAAGATCCCCCCGCATCCTCCAGACCCGGCTGGACCCCCGGTGGCTTCTGCTCCATGGCTACTCGTCGCTCACCTTGAGAAGCGCCAGGAACGCTTCCTGGGGCACTTCGACCCGACCCACCTGTTTCATCCGTTTCTTGCCTTCCTTCTGTTTCTCCCACAGCTTCCGCTTCCGGGTGATGTCCCCGCCATAACACTTGGCGGTGACGTTCTTCTTGAGCGCGCCGACCGTCTCGCGAGCGATCACCTTATTCCCGATCGCCGCCTGGATGGCCACCT
>JBOHOM010000091.1:0-3665 GCA_050731075.1 Nitrospiraceae bacterium | reverse complement strand
ATCCGGGATTTGATCTGCACCAGCGTCGCCGCCATCACCAGGAACTCGCCGGCCACCGTGAGGTTCAGCGACTTCATTAGGCTCAGATAGTCCAGGTATTGTCGCGTGATGAGCGCAATCGGGATGTCGCAGATATTGATTTCGTTCTTCTTGATGAGATACAGCAGCAGATCCATCGGCCCTTCAAATTTGTCGAGCCGAACCTGATACGCGCTCTCGATCTGCTCCACGGAACCCTCCCGACCCTCCGCCGGCCACCCAAGAAACCGAGCCCTTATACCATTGTGTGGGCCTGGAGGCAAGCGAAATTCAATATATGGGGGGTGAGGGCCTCGTTCCGGGCTAGCGCTTGCGTAGCATCAAAATGAAGGCGGCGGAGAAGACCAGCAAGGCGGCCGCGATCCCATACAGGAACCGGGGGTCCTGCAGGCCCCCCGGGGAAGGTCGGGCGCCGCTGACCTTGGTGCGCGTAAAGCGAGGCTCGACGTTGAAGAACACCTTGGAGAAGTCGTCCACTCCTTTAAACTGGGCGTCCGCAAAGTTGGCCTCGGCCCTGAACGTAGCGCGGCGAAAATAGGCGTCGCCGTCGAACACGGTAAACATGAAGTAGGCGGCCCGGTCAAACACCGCCTCGGAAAAGTCGAGCGGTCCGTGGAAATGGCTGCCGGAAAAGCCGGTGCCCATCTTGAAGTAGGTCTGTGAGAACCGCGCGTCCTTGTCGAACGAGACCTGGATGAACTCGGCGGGGCCGCTGAACCCGGCCCGATGAAACGTCACGGTCTCTCCGAACTCCGCTTTATGGAACCGCGCATGCGCCCCGAATGCGGTCTTCTCGAATCGCGCCGCTTGATCGAACAGCCCCTCGATGAAGAAGGCTTCGCGCAGAAGCACGGTCTCCGAGAAGTCCACCGGCCCGAGAAACGCCGTGCGTGAGAAATCCACCGCGCGTTCGAACGTGCTGCCGGTCATGGTGACCGGTCCCTTCACGAGCAGGAGCCCGTCTTTCACGTTGGTGGCCAGGAGGCCGCGCATCACCGAGTTCCGGATCGAGATCGGCCCCGGAATCACCCGGATTGTCCTCGCGTTCGACTTCAGGATCGTGGCCTGAACCCGGGGCGAGGCAATGGCAACGGTCTCGACGGCGACGAGCGGCAACTCGTCCAGCATCAGGTCCCCCGTGATCGCCACCCCGGCGAGATCGACCCCCCTGCCCTCCTTGAGCGCCGTCAAGAGCTCACCGGCCCCGACCGCATGAGTGTCACGATCCCGCTCGCTGCAGTCTTTCCCCAGGTGCCGCAGGAAGGGAGCCGCGGGGCCCGACGGAGCGCGCTCCATCAGGCACTCGCCTGCGACCACGGACTCCACGAGGCAGATGGCCGGGAGGATGAACAAGAGAGGGACCAATCGGAGCAGGCACGTCGCGGCACGCCACGATCGGTCGCGGGGCGTCATAGCCCGACGTTATACGCAACGCCGGTGCAAATGCAAGGCGCTCGTGCGGGGGCTTTACAAGGACCGGCGGGCTACTTACAATCCATGCTCACAGAATCACGATGGAAGGTAGGTGGTGATGAACGCGGAGCCTCGGCCGGCCTCCCGAACGGTTCTCCCTCGCGTCGTCAAGACGGCCGCGACCCTGCTGGCCCTTGTGGCCGGTACGGCGGCGGCCGAGAATGTGGTTGAAGTGCCGGTCCTGGCTGCGATCAAGGCCAACAACCGCGGGGTGTTCGAGGTCATGATGGTGATGTGGGATCGGAACCCGGAGCCCGATCCCGTCGCGCTCCGGTGGCATGATGCCGGAGTCAGCCTTCAAGACAGTCTTTTGAACTCGATGGCCTATGCCTTCCGCTATGCGGTTGAGCGGACACCCACGGTCCGTCACACGGGGACGGTCTCGGTGCAGGGGCTCGCCTACGCACGGACCAGCACGGACGGGACCAGCGCCGGGGCGGCGATGGCCGTGGGATTCATTGCAGTCCTGAAAGGGGAGCCGATTCTTCGCGGCGTGGCTCTGACCGGCACGTTCCAACCCGATGGCCGCATTGGACCGGTCGGTGCGGTTCCGGACAAGGTCCGGGCCGCCGCGCGCGAGGGCTACCGCACCATCCTGATTCCCGCCGGGCAGCTGCTCGATCCCCGCTGGAATCTCACCGGTCTGGCGCTGGAGTTGAACGTCACGGTGAAAGAAGTGGCGACGATTGACGAAGCCTACGAACTGATGACAGGTCGGCGGTTGTGAGGGATGCGCGCGGGGGCAAGGATTTACCCCAAGCTGTTCACCAGGGCCTCGTACTGGTCGTGGGTCAGCCGGTGCATCCCGAGGTTCAGGCGACGCGCGAGTTCCGTCTGGTCGGGAACTTCCAGCACCCGGTGGAGCAGGGACAGGCTTTCCTCGGCAGTCGTCTTCCAGGTCTGCAGGGGTCGGACCTGCACAAAGCCGTATCGCGTCTCGGCGCGCAGCTCGTCCCGCACGAACTCGTCCAGATTGTCGGGCGGGAGAATTCCTGAGACGATCTTGAACCCGGCACAGATGCCCAGCTTGAGGACGTACACGAGTCCACAGGAATGGTCGGTGAGGTAGGCTCCAAGGTTATCCCGAATCAGCGCGGTCCGGAGGCCCCAGAGCTCATGCGCGAGTTGGAGTTCGGCGCTGGCCACCGAAGTACGTTCTCGTAGCGCGCCGCTGATGAAGAGGAAATGGCTCACCCTCCCTTCGCTCATCCTTCGTGAAGACGTCAGGGTCTGCGGAAGTCGTCGTCGTCCGAGGTATCTTCAGCTTTCTCGAAAAAGTCCGCGTCGGCCTCCTCGTCTTCCAAGGGGGTCTCCTCCGGCAGATCTTCTTCGATCTCTTCCGGAAGAATTTCCTCCGGCAGGTCCTCCCGCGTGCGCGGAGGCCCGCCTGCGGGGACAGTCCTCTTCGCTCCGGTGTGCGCCGCCTTGGCGGCCGGCATGGGAGTCCGCGGCACTTTCCGTTTCGTTTTACCGGCGGCCGGCTTCCTGCGCACGACCTTCTTGGACGCGGCAGGCTTCTTCCGCTTGCCTTTGCGAGTCAGCTTGCGTGCAGCGGAGGCTCGTCCCGCCCGTTTTGCCGATGTTTTCCGTTTCTTTTTCTTGGCCATCGTCTCTCCTCCTCTGTCGCGGTCCGCGCCCGATGACAGCGTGGGCGGCATCCATCTAGCATGAATCGACTCCTCCTTGCAACCTGACTCTGTCAGGCTCCCTAAGCCATTGGAAAACTGACACGATTGGGACAGATTCTGGTGTGAAGATCGTTGAGGCCGATTTCGCGCGGGTCTGCACAGGCGACGCTCCCGATCGAGACGGACTTGCCCCCTATTGAACATGAGGCGTGGAAAGCAGTATCGTAGTGGAGACCTCGGCCCAGATGATCGATCGTTGTATCAAACCGTTTGATGAAAAGGAGATACCCTATGGCACTCCGATTAGGCGATGAGACACCGAATTTCACCGCGCAGACCACCGAGGGGACCGTCAATTTCCACGAATGGCTCGGCACCGGTTGGGGCATCCTGTTCTCGCACCCGAAAGACTTCACGCCGGTCTGCACTACTGAGCTGGGCGCGATGGCCAAGATCACGAACGAGTTCAAAAAGCGCAACGTCAAGGTGCTCGCCATCAGCGTGGATCCGTTGGAGGCTCACAAG
>JBOHOM010000090.1:0-5273 GCA_050731075.1 Nitrospiraceae bacterium | reverse complement strand
ACTGACCCTGCTGATCTTCGACGGCTCGGTGTCGCAGGTGGGCAAGGACGCACGAGCGAAGGCGAAGCCGCCTCGATGGGACGTGGGTGCGCGAAGCGCTGGAGGAGAGGGAGCCATTGTCCATCTGATCGGAACTACGGGCCTCCACAACGCCCTCGAATCGGATAAGCACCGTCATGGGCTTTTTACCTACTACCTGCTCCGGGGGCTCCGCGGTGAGGCGGACGCCAACCACGATGGGGAGGTCACACTGGGCGAGCTGACCGCCTTTCTTAGGGAGTCGGTCCCGGCTGCGGCCAGGAGCGACTTCAGGCAGGAGCAGCATCCACTGGTGTTCCCAGCCATACCCTCTACGAGCAAGCTCGCCGGCTTCACGCTGACGAAGCCGAGCGCCAGCCACGCGCCTCAGAACCGCTAACGTCATGCCAAAATAAAAAAGCAGAGGGGTGGGTCCCCTCTGCTTATTTCCTCGGGCCTTTGCGGGTCTTACTCTGAATCCTTCTTACAGAAGGTCCGCTCGTAGCTGATGATCGTCCAGGCCTCTTCCTCGTTGATCGCGGCCGGAATCAGCGGCACCATCCCGGTTCCCGCGCTTCCGTTCTTGATGACCCAGAAGAACTCGCCGTCCTTGCGCTTCTTGTGGAACTTGCAGTTGGTGAAGTTCCGAGGGCTCGGGTTCAGTATCTGGCCGGCCGGACCATCGCCCTTTCCCTCCTTCCCGTGGCAGTTAAAGCAGGTGCCCTTTCCCTCGAATAACGCCTTCCCCTTTGCGACGTTTTCGGGTGTGTTCGCAATGGGGTTCTTGAGCGCCTTGGCCTCTGCGATCTGGTCGGGAGGAACTCTCGGCTTCAGCGGATCCCGCTCTTCGGCCACGACCGCCGTGGCCGCAACGAACATGAGTGCAGTCAACAAACCGGCGGACCTCAATACGTACCCCATCACAGCTCCTCCTTCTCGTTAGGTCAACCTGACGGATTATGATTCCTGTGTGCTCTGCCCAGCGACCTGGTCGATCGGGCGCTTCAAAACGGCCCGCACTATAGCAACGCTTTTCAAGGTTTGTCAAGATGGCCCGCCTGCCTACAACGTCATTCCTCTTCCGTCATTCATCCTCGGCTGGAATGGAAGGGATCAGGATGGAGGTTCTCACACTGCGGTAGTCATTCTCAAAGGGGTGGCCTGGCTGATCCCCTATTGCGCGCGTCACGACCCGTTGCAACAACGAGAGCAACAGGTTCCCCGGCACCGCCTGGTCTTTCCGCTGTTCCTCGGGCTGGTGGCCTGGCCGCCCCGACGCTTCCGCCGTTCGTCAGCCGAGACCGGCCTTCCCCGCCCTCCGTCAGCCCAGCCCTACCCTCCCCGTTTCAGCACGATGTCCCGTGCGACTTTTCCGGTCGGCCCGAACGGGCCTTGCGGCTTTCCGTTGAATACCACGCGTACGCCGCCAGCGTTGCCCAGGGTGATGGTGAACTGGTCTTTGCCCTTCCAACGGATCCTTTCGCCCGCGCGAAGCAGCGCCTCGTGTGGACTGGCGCCATCGATCTGGACCACGACCCAACTGAGTTCCAGCGCCTCCAGATCCAGGACAAGCGGCGGCCCTTCGGCAGAAACATGTTCGAGGGGGAGTTCCGCCTGGGGTTCAATCGCAGTGCTCTTCAAGGACACGGCTCCCTCTCGGTCCGCCGGCGATGGACCCGTGCCGGTCTTGGCAGTATGAGGAACAGGTCCGGGCTCGGCGATCGGTGCCTGACCGCTCTCCGTCCTCTCACCCTCCCCACCAGCCAATGAGTCTCCCCCCGGCTGGCTCGCCGCCGGACCTCCTGAGCTTTTGGGCGTCGGGGTCTGGGCTGTGGCCCTGGAAGACGCGGGGTCCGTCGCCGAGCGGGGGCTGAAGACAGTGGACTGTTCTCGGCTCACGAGCAGCACCAGCCCGAGCAGGGCGACTCCAACTGCTGCAACTGTAATCTTGCGGTTCGCTCTCCTCCGTCGTTCATCCTCAGCCTGCTGGAGTCTGAGACGCTCCAGTTCCCCCTGCCTGCCATAGAAGGCCCCCGCGGACTCCCCAAACCGTCGAATGGTCTCATCCTCATCCATCCCCAGCGATCGTGCATAGGCCCGGACAAACCCCTTGGCGAAGACCTGATCGGGAAGCTTCGCGAAATTCCCTTCTTCCAGGGCCTTCAAGAACTCAGGGTGGATGCGGGTCTTTGAGGCGACCTCCTCCAGCGTCAGCCCCTTGGCCTCCCGAACCTGCTTAAAAAACTCACCCACGGAATTCATAATCGTGTGCTATGGCCTCAGTCTGTCGATTAATTTGGCGGCGGCGGCGGCGTACTCCCCTCCCTTATCCAGACTCGACACACGGGTAAGCTCCTCGCGCGCCTTCGTGTCATACCCGAGCTTGTAATACGCCCGACCGAGCTCAAGATGGATTCTCGCCGGCGGCACGTTGGGCGGGGTGATGCGCAGCGCATCCTCAAAGGCTTGAATGGCTTTCTCCATGTCCCCCTCGTGCGCGAAGGCGAGTCCCAAGTTAAACCAGGTGATATCCGGCGTCGCATACAAGGGGTTGCTCAGCGCCCGACGGTACGACTCGATCGCTTCTGTCCAGCGATCCTGCTGAGCCAGCGTTCCACCCAAGTAGCTGTGGGCATCGGAATAATCCGGATCGATCCGAATGGCCTCGCGGAACTCCCCTTCAGCCTGCTGGTATTTCCCTTGGCGGGCGTAGAGATCTCCCAAGGAATAGTGCGCTTCTTTGTGGCGTGGATCGGCCTGGATCGCTTTCTGGAATGACACGAAGGCTTGCTGGCGATCAGCGTTCAGGTTTGCAATTCCTTCCTGGTAATATCCCTTCGCCTTCTTGAGCTTATCCTCAGAGACGGTCACGCAGCCTCCGAGCACGAGCATCACGCCAAGGCACAGCGCCACGGCGCACGGGATGCGAACGGGCCGCGCGGAGGACGACCGAGCATGGACGCAGTGGCGCGGTGAAACAGCCATCGCGTCAGTTCGACGGAGCCACACATCTGACATGGCAGCGAGTCCCCTGGTCACGAGAGGTCCTCAAAATGCGTCAGGCGTTTGAATTCCCGGAAACGCGCCTCGATCTCCTTGTAGTCGAGCACGCGCAAGCGGTCAAGGCTGAACGCTTCGACGGTAAAGGAGGCCATAACACTTCCGAAGATAATCGCCTGGCGGAGCGACGCCTCGGAAAGATTGCCGGTGGCCGCGAGGTAGCCCATGAATCCTCCCGCAAACGTGTCGCCTGCCCCGGTCGGATCCCGCACCTGCTCCAGCGGAAAGGCCGGGGCCCCGAACGTCTGCTTGTGGTTGAACAGCAGCACACCGTATTCACCCCGTTTGATAATGAGGTGCTTCGGCCCTTTCGTCAAGATGTCCCGGGCCACCTGAACCAGATTCGGCTGACCGCCGAGCGCTCTGGCCTCGCCGTCATTGATGATCAGCGCATCAACCTGCTCTAACACCCGCCAGAGCGCCTCCCGCTTGTGATCGATCCAATAGTTCATGGTGTCGCAGGCCACCAGGAGGGGGCGTCGGACCTGGCGGAGCACGTCGAGTTGAAGCTCCGGATCGATGTTGCCAAGAAACAGCATGGCGGGCGTCCGGTACCGATCCGGAATCGTGGGCCGGAAGGTCTCGAACACGTTCGGACGGGTGTCCAGAGTCCTGGCCTCGTTCAATTGATACGAATATTCCCCCTTCCAGCGGAACGTGTCGCCTTTCCGTTGCTCGAGGCCCGTCAAATCGATGCCCCGGCTCTTGAGAAACTTGAGATGCTGAGCTGGAAAATCCTCCCCCACGACCGCGATCAGGTCCACGGTGGTGAAGTAACTGGCCGCCGTCGCGAAATACGCGGCCGAGCCCCCCAGCACCTCGCTGGCCTCCCCGAACGGGGTCCGGACCGAATCCAGCGCCACGGATCCGACCACTAAGAGCTTGCCCATCTTTACAACCCTTCGTGACGCGTGACCGGGGACCCGTTGCTCCGGGATTGCAACGGGTGCCCCGCGTGACCCGTGTTAGGAACTTGGTCTTCGGTCTTCACCCTCGCCTCCTTGCTCGTCACTCGTTACGCGTCACCCGTTACGGCTTTTTCAGGTACCGGCCGATCAGGAGTCCCAGCCGCTTGCGCGTTGACGCAGTAATCTGGTCCGGCGCCGTGACGATCGCATTGGCCAGCGCATGCCCGCAGCCGCACCGGCGCGGCTCCGCCGCGATGGGCACCACCGCCCGCAGGATCCGCTTGGCCAGCGCCACGTTCTTCCGGAGCGTGTCCAGGATCATCTCGACCGTCACGGATTCCTCGCTGCCATGCCAGCAATCGTAGTCGGTCACCAGCGACATCGTGGTATAGCAGAGCTCCGCCTCGCGGGCCAGCTTCGCCTCCGGCAGATTCGTCATCCCGATCACGTCCACCCCCCATTGGCGGTACAGAAACGATTCCGCGCGGGACGAAAACTGCGGGCCGTCGATGCAAAGATACGTGCCGCCCTGATGCACCACGGCGCCTTCACCGGTCGCGGCCTTGAACAGGGCTCCGGAGAGGGCGGCGCAGACTGGATCGGCAAACGCCACGTGCACGACGATGCCCTGGTCAAAAAACGTGCTGACGCGCCGGTTAGTCTGGTCCACAAACTGATCCGGCAGCACCACGTGGCCGGGCCGCAGCGCTTCCTTCATGCTTCCGACGGCGCTCACGGAGATGACCCCGGTCACCCCGACCGATTTCAACGCGTAG
This sequence comes from Nitrospiraceae bacterium, assembly GCA_050731075.1. Lineage (GTDB taxonomy): Bacteria > Nitrospirota > Nitrospiria > Nitrospirales > Nitrospiraceae > 40CM-3-62-11. The sequence goes on along the minus strand of JBOHOM010000090.1, from coordinate 511 downwards.
ATATTCGCGCGGTAATTGATCTCGCTCGGCCCGATCCGGTGGCCACGGCCGTGCCGGGACAGGAACGCGACCCGTATTCCATCGATCACCCCAAGGATCAGGGCATCCGACGGACGGCCAAACGGCGTGGCGGGCCGGATCTCGTGGATCCGTTCCAGTCCTTCCATGGCGTACAGACCGCTCCCGCCGATGATCCCGATCTCGGCCTGAGGCTTTGGTCTTGCCATCGCCACCGGCACCTTTCTCACCCCCACACCGGAACGTTACCCGCCTGCCGAAGCCGCTGCCGTGAGCCTGCCGACCACCGTCTCGGGCGCCGACTGCGTCGCCAGGTGCGACAGAAACCGATGGACGCGCTCCAGAATCCTGGCGGCCACCTCTTCCGAGGATTCGCGTTCACCGATGGACAGCCAGGTGATCTCAGGCTCTTTCCGAAACCACGTGAGCTGGCGCTTCGCGAAATGGCGGGTATCGCGCTTCAGCCGCCGGACCGCCTCGAGGTCGTCATAGT
>JBOHOM010000089.1:0-20066 GCA_050731075.1 Nitrospiraceae bacterium | reverse complement strand
GATCACTGGTGGTCAATCCCCGCTTCACCACGATCCTCCAGGTGGGACCGGTACAGCACCCGCCCTTGATGGACCCGGCCGGCTCCCACAAGCCGTTTCCGATCACATCCTGGTGGGCCTGCGTGGTCAGCGTGCTGAACCCGTTTGCGTTCAGGTCTTCCACCGAACTCACACGGAGGGTCGGGTCAGACATGATGTTCCCCGACCAAATTCCGGGATTGAAGGGACCCAGGCTCCGCCCGATTCGGTCTGGATAGGTCACCCCACCGGCCGGCTCCTCAAAGTAGTAATCCCAGAAAATGCCGGGGTACTGGTCATCGACGTCCCAAATCCCGGCACTGTCCTTGCCGAGGTCCTTCTGCCATTCCGCATTCCAGCGCCAGATGTTGACCGTCCCGCCGGACTGGCCCATGCACTGGAACGGAGGCGCGCCCGATGTGTTGACAGGGAACTGGAGCGCGGCCTGATCGCGGAAGTCCTGCGGCCCGATGGTGGTATTGTTCAACGTCTGATCCATCCAGTCCAGCCGGAAGCCGAGCTCCTTCCCGTTCGTCACCGCCTTGACAAAAACGGACTTCACGGAAATGTTCGGATGCATCGGCGTGGTGATCGTTTGTCCGCTGAGCGGCACCACGACACCCGGCACACCCTCCCAGATGGGGTTGGCGCCATCCATCGGGATCGGCCCCTTGATCGCCTTCACTGGAATGGCGACCGGCTGGCTCACTGCAAGAGGCACCTGCCCCAGCGTCAACAGAAAGCCGACAACCAGAGCAGCGAGAAGAATGCCGAACACCAGTCGTCTATCTCGTGTCTGTACTACACTCATATGAATATGCCCTCCTCTCGATTATAGGATTAATGACCGATGAAGATGGACAATCATTACGCGGTCCCCACAGGTCCCGACTCGTCTTTCTCGCCGTCTTTGTCCTTCTGATCCATGAATGATTGCGCGCCCACTTCGTTCAGCAGCATGTTCAACTCGTTCCCCTTATCCTGCGCGCCACACTCGTAGGTCTGCCCCTCCGGCGCATTGAACGTCGCCGGCCGGTACTCGGCCTCCGAATACGGCTGCGGGTTGACTCCCAAATAGGCCGCGTCGAAATCAATCCAGTCCGACGTGAAGTCCGCCATGTAGCGGAAAAAGCCGGAGTCCGCTTTTTTCACCAACATCTTCGAGAAGAGCGGCACCCACCGTCCGATGTGTTCCTTGATGAACTTTTTCTGAGCATCCACCACGATCTGGGTTTTCTCCGGCCCGTCGTGGCAGCGCGCATACGACTCCTTGTAGGCGAGAAAATGCATGAACTCCAACTCCACGCTCAGATGGTCCATCCGCTCGTGGATATCCTGTGCCAACTCCACGCCAAACGCTTTGTAGAACCCGGCAATATCACCCATGACGTGGGCCTGTCCGAAGACGTGGTCATTGCCGAAGAGGGTTTCGTAGGGGGGACAGTCCAACGTAATGACGTTACTGAAGACTCGTCGGTGTTCGGATTGGAGGTCGGTCACTTGCCAGTTCGCACACTCTGTGGCGACCCACCCTTCGACCTGATCCAAGTACTGCGACAGCGCAGCCAGTTTCGACTTGGCCCGTTCTCCTCCGATGGTGTCGAGGGCGGCGGTGAGACTCGCAAGGGCGGAGCGCCCATCTTCCACGAACTCTCCGCACTGCAGATAGTCCAGAAATTCATCATCTTCCGGATACAACATGCTCCATGAGACCAAGAGGTAGAGCTTGCTTCGCCCTAATGCCCGCTCAACCGCCGGCGAGTCCTTGAGCGCCCCGGCACCAGGAGCAACGGTGACAGGGTCCACCCTTCTCCTTTCGCTCTCTTTGGTACTCATGCCCTCACTCTGATCAACTCGCCGGTTGAACGCGCGAACGCACAGGCTCTCGCCTTCGCTTCTCCCTTCCAACCTTCAAACTGTCGGCGCAAGTCGCAGTATCATAGGCAATGCGTTTGGTGATGTCAAGCCCGATCTCACCCATCCCAAGTGGCTGATTTTCCTCTGGAAACAATCCAGCGTCCACACCCGTATGGGGCCACAGTCTTGATCCGCCCGAGGCTATGAACCCCGCGTTTCTGTCCCCGCAGGAAGAAGCCAAGCCGGGGACACTTTGATCGCGATTGTGTCGTTCACCGTCTTGCACGTCTGCTCACAGAGGCCGCACCCCACGCAGCGGTTTTCCGAGACGACGAGACGAAACGCCTCAAAATCCATCGCCAGCGCGTCCGTCGGACACCGGGATACGCAGGCATTGCAGCCCTGCCCCGCCGTGCAATCCCGATGCGACACCACCGCGGTTCCCATCCTCACCTGCTCCCGGCCCTCGACGGGAAGCAGGGCTTCGGTCCCGCAGGCGGCAATGCACGGGAAATCCTCGCACAGGTAACAGGGGATGTCGTCCGGAAAAATCACCGGGGAGCCATCTCGCTGATCAAACTTGATGCTCCCGTAGGGGCACACCTTCACGCAATCCCCGCAGCGCGTGCACCGAGCGAGAAAGATCGACTCGGGAACCGCGCCGGGGGGCCGCAGCCAGTCGCGTCTCGCTGGCGCTGGGGCTTTCTCGGGCGGCGCGTCACGGTGTTTGACGAACTCCTGCGCGGTCTTGGCCAGTGACAGCACGGAGTCCTTCATGAAACGTCGGCGGCCGTAGAGAGGGTCCGTTGCCATGGTCCCGCCTTGTTACATCACGCCGTCGGCACGGAGTTTGTAGACCTCGACGCACCGGTCGCAGGCGCCGAACTCGGTATCCCACCCCGGATGATTCTCCCGAATAAAGTCGAGCACGTGTTTCTCGACCTTCTTGTCGAGGTCTTCGACCCAGGTGTAGGTGGGAAAACGGCAGAGTGGACAGGGGAACCCGGGCATCAACATGATTTGGTTCTGGATTTCCGGAACCTCCCCGCCTTCGACCTCCACCGCCCGCTCCAAGACTCGCAGGGTGTCCGTGGCCATCTCCACCAGTTCGGCATGCGTCAGGAACTCCGCTTGCCATAACCCCTCGAAGACCGACTTGAGTTGAGCGGGAGGAATTTTTCGGTACCAGGACCGAAATTCCTTGAACCGGTCCTCCCGACTCAGCATCGATTCCTTTCCGGCCCTTGTCAGTCGACTATCGATGCTCAAGCACCACATGATCCGATAGCGATGCAAAATCAGGGTCTCCTCACCGGGATTCTGCCCGACCCTGGTGTCCGGGTCATAACTAAAGGTCGGATCCAGAATATCCGCGATGTGGGTCAGCTCATGGCGGCAGTACCGGGTCAGAGCCGGATCATAAAACCGCCGTGGAATCAGCTTGATCCCGACTCCCTTCAGTCCTTGTTCCTCGAATTGCCTGGCCAGTTCCTGCTCCACAGACCCCCACTTTCGAAGGATGTCGACGCCCTCCTGGTCCTCCTTGAGCACGCCTCTGATCAGGACAATGCCTATTCTGTCTCTCAGAAGGGGAAACTCGTCGAACGCATTGCGGATGATGTCGGAAAATCCCCAAGTTCCAAAGAGATACTGATACAGCTTTTTGAACTCGGACTCACGATCGTCCAAGGAAAACTTCTCATAGATCGGGTCGGCCAATTCGTGGAATTCTTTATAGTAGGTGGGGTCGCCCTCCCGCTCGGTCTTCTCCACGAAGGAATCGATGACTTCCTGCAGCAGGGCGGGCTGAAATCTGATTTCCATCGGCTTGACTTGCTTCCTTGGCTTCTCTTATGATCCGAACGGGTCGAGAGTGCCATTATAGTCACCGACAGGTGGGTTTTCAATCGCCCCGGGGCAGACCCCGCCCCGACTCAGAAGCAGTGAGGCGAATCCCGAGTCATGGACGAGCCGTTCCCTTCCCGGTCCGCTGCAGGTGTCCCATCCGGCCTCGCACCCGAGGACGGAGCTCCTCCAGCCAGAATTGACTTTCTCGACTACTGGAAGGCCGGCGCCAGAGAAATCAAGACCTTCCGAGGCCATACGCACGGGGTGTGGGCCGTCGCCTTTGCCCCGGACGGGCTCACGCTCGCGAGCGGGGGGGTGGATCGATTCGTCCGCCTCTGGGATATGGAGACCGGCCGCGTGCTCAAATCGCTGCGGGGTCACACCCACGACATCCGCTCGATCGTGTTCACGCCCGACGGGCAGACGCTCGCCACCGGAAGCGAAGACCGCACCATTCGGATGTGGAATCCCAAAACAGGTGAGCCCACGAAGCTGCTCTTCACACGCTATGACCATAACATCATCAGCCTCTCGCTTTCGCCGGACGGCCTGATGCTGGCCCGTGGGAGCCACAACAAAGACATCAAGATTTGGGAAGTCACGACCGGGACTGAACTGATGACGTTGCTCGGAAAAGATCAGTACGATCACCACTGGACGCCCTGCGTGGCGTTCTCACCGGATGGAGTGCACTTAGCCAGTGGAAGCGACATCGGCAAGATCAAAATCTGGGAAGTCCTGCCCAGCGGCGAGGAGCAGGTGCTGCACGACGGGCATTGGAGGGAAGTCCTCGACGATGACACCACCGAATTCCGTGGGTTTTTCGTCGAGGATGAGGGGGGCTTCCAGAAGCCGATGGAGTACTGGATCGGCGCCATGACGTTCACACCCGACGGGAAGACCCTCATCACGGGCAGCCGGGATACCACGATCAAGTGCTTCGAGATGCCGCAGGTCAATGAGATACGGACCGTGAGAGGCCACTCGGGGTGGGTGCGGTCATTGGCCGTCTCGCCGGACGGGAAGGTGCTGATGAGCGCCAGCGACGATCAGACGATCAAGCTGTGGGACCTTGCGACGGGGCGCGTCTTCAGAACCGTCAAGGGACACGCCGGAGGGGTGCGCTGCGCGGTGTTCTCTCCGGACGGCCTGCGATTCGCCAGCGCATCGTGGGATCGAACCGTCAAGCTGTGGGAGGGGGGCGCAGAACCAGGCGAATAAGTCTACTCCTCCGGCTGTCCGTTCTTGCCCGGCGAGATCCCATAGCGCTTGCACTTCTCCCACAAAGCTTTCCTGGACAACCCGAGAATCTTGGAGGCTTCCGTCCTGCTTCCCTGAACCCGACCGAGAACGGACAGGATATGTCGCCGTTCGAACTGCTCCCGTGCCAGCGCGAGTGACTCGACTGTCCTGCTCCCCTCCTTCCTGACCGTGAGGCCTTCGCTGCAAAAGCCACAGGTATCCTGCGGCGCCCCGCCCAGATACGGACAGGAAGAGAATCCGCAGAGATCCCAGGCCTTCACCTCTTCGTTCGGCCGCCCCAGCGCGACCGCCCGCTCAACCATGTTCTCAAGTTCTCGGACGTTGCCGGGGAACGTGTAACGGAGCAGGAGCTCCTGAGCCTCTTGCGAGAACCCTTTTAACACCTTGTTCGTCCGAGCGCACCGGGTCCGAAGCACATGCTCGGCGATCACCGACACATCTTCCTTCCGCTCACGCAGCGAGGGCAGGACCACCGGCACCACGTTCAGCCGATAGTACAGGTCCTCACGGAACCGCCCTTGCTGCACCTCTTTTTTCAGATCTTTCTGCGTCGCGCAGACCAGGCGGACATCGACCTCGATGGTGTCGGTCCCGCCGACCCGTTCGAACTGCCGTTCTTGCAGGACCCGGAGCAGCTTGACCTGGACGACCGGAGAGACCTCTCCGATCTCGTCCAAGAACAACGTGCCTCTGTGGGCCAATTCAAAGCGGCCCCGCCGCTGCCGGAGCGCCCCGGTAAAGGCCCCTTTTTCATGGCCGAAGAGTTCCGCCTCCAGCAGCGTTTCCGGAAGGGCCGCACAGCTGACCTTGACCAGCGCATGGTCCCGGCGAGGGCTGTTGCGGTGGATGGCGTTGGCCACCAATTCCTTGCCGGTCCCGCTCTCTCCGACGATCAGCACGGTTGAATCCGTGGCCGAGACCAGCTTGATTTTCTCCAGCACCTCGCGCATGCGGTCATTCTTGCCGAGAATCCCCTCAAAACTGAACTTGCCTTCCAGCTCCTCCCGCAGTTGCAGATTTTCCTGCCGGAGCGCCAGCACCTTGGTGACCCGCTCCACGATCAACAGCAACTCTTCCATCGAGAACGGCTTCGTGATGTAGTCATAGGCGCCCCGTCTCATCGCTTCCACCGCGGTCTCGACCGACCCGTGGGCGGTGATGACGATGACTTCGGTCCGCGGCGAGCGCTGCTTGCACACCTGCAAGAGGTCAAGGCCGTCCGACCCGGGCAAGCGGAGATCGGTGATGACGATCTCAAACCTCTCCTTGTCGAGTTTCTCCAGGCCCCCCTGCCCCGTGGAGGCCGCGTGAACGTCGTAGCCGACGGCTTTGAGGGCATCCAGCATCGAGAGCCGCATCAGCGGCTCGTCATCGATGAGCAAGACCGACGGAGGCTTCACGACGTCCCCCCGACCAGCTGCCGATCCCGTGCGAGCGGCAGACGGACGGTGAAGACCGTCCTTCTGCCCACCTCGCTCTCCACGAGGATCTGGCCGCCATGCCGCTCGACAATCCCGAGGCTCACGGACAACCCGAGCCCTGTTCCCTCGCCGGTGCCCTTCGTGGTGAAGAAGGGATCGAAGATACGGGGCAGGACGTGGGTCGGGATGCCGCATCCGGTATCCTCGACGTCAACCGAACAGACTCCGCCGGCGACCCGGGTGCGAATCGTGATCAGCCCGCCCCCTTTGATCGCCTGCACCGCATTCAGGATCAGGTTCATCAGCACCTGCTCGATCATATGTCGATCCACCAGCAGCGACGGCAGGTTCGGATGGAGCTGCTTGTCCAGTTTGATCTGGCTTTCGACGAAGGCATGGTTCGTCAGGACCAACACCCGGTCGACCACCGCATTGATATCGGTCGGCGACAGCTGGAGGTCGTGCTGCTGGGAGAAGTCCAACAACTGGCGGACGATCTTCTGGACCCGGCGCAGACCGTCCTCCATGGACGCGATATATTCCTCCTGTCTGGTCGGGGTCAGCGTGCGTTTGCGAAGATTGTAGAGACAGTTCAGGATCCCGCCCAACGGGTTGTTGATCTCGTGCGCGACGCCGGCCGCCAGCTTCCCGATCGAAGCCAGCTTCTCGGAGTTCCGGATCTGCTGCTCCAGTTTCTTCGTGTCCGTAATGTCCCGGGCGATCCCCAGCACGCCCTCAATGCGTCCGTCGGGATCGCGGAGCGGAGAGACGCTGACCATCACCGCTCTGGTTTCTCCCGTCGGACTCATCACCTCCACTTCGTAGACCTGCTTCGCGCCGATATCCAGCGTGCTCTTTAACCGGCGTCCGCGGTGTCGCTTCGACAGCAAGGACAAGTACGGCCGGCCGATGAGATCCTCCTTGCGATATCCCCATGCTTCCACCTTGCTGTTGACGTAGGTAAAGCGTTGTTCGGGATCCAGGGTGTAGATCACGTCATTGGCGTTCTCCAGCAGATTTTCGAGGTACCGCTTCGTTTCCTCGATCTCGCGTGTTCGCTCCCGGACCTTGGCCTCCAGCTCCTCGCTGTACTCCTGAAGCTGCTGTTCCAATCGCTTGCGCTCCGTAATGTCGCGAAGCTGCACCATCACGGACACCGTCGCGCCGTCTTCGATTCGAATCAGGTCCATCTCGGCCGGCATCGGCCTGCCGTCCCGGTGCATCACCTCGATTTCCTGAGTGGGCACCTGGCGCTCCCCCAGCACAATCTTGCCGATCAGGCCGTTGGTCACGTCATGATGGCTCGGGGGCAGGAATTCGAGGAATCTCCTGCCGATCGCCTGCGCCTCCGCGTAGCCGAGCGCCTGCTCCTCGCGCTTGTTCACCGCGGTGATGCGGCCGTCCGGATCGACCATGAAGACGGAATCGGCCGCCAGATCGAACAGCGCCTTATACCGTTTCTGCGACAGTGAGAGTTGCTGCGTTTGCTCGGCAACCTCTTGCTCCAGTTGCGTCGTATAGCGCTGAACCTTCTGCTCCAGCAGCTTGCGCTGCGTGATATCCCGCACGAAGGCGCGGGAATGCAGCAGCCCCCCTCCTTCGGGGTCCAGGAGGGCGGTCGAGTGAATCTCCACATCAATGGGCGTGCGCTCCCGGGTGAGAAAGACCGTCTCGATGGTGCCGCGGCCCTGGGACACCAGGCGTTCCAGGTAGGCCAGGATCTCGGGCTCCCGCCCCTTGGGAACGATGTCCCACAGGCGCATCCCCTGCATCTCCTCGTGCGAATACCCCAGCTTTTCCAGCTCCGTCTTGTTGACATGCACAAACTGCCCGGCCTTGTTCAGTTGGTGGATCATTTCCGGGGAGTTTTCGATCAGATCCCGATATTTCTCCTCCAGCCTGCGGATATCGCGCATGCGCTGCTCAAGCTGACCGAACGACTGCCTCAGATTGGCGGCCATGCTATTGAAGGCCTCGGCCAGGTGTTCGATCTCATCCCCGGTCTTCACGACCAGTCGGTGGGCGAGATCGCCGGTCCCGATGTGTTGCGCGCCTTCATGGAGAATCCGGATCGGCCAGGCGATCCGTCTGGCCACCACGACGCCGGTCCCCCACAGCACTGCCAGGACCAGGGCTCCGTAGGCAGCCACCTGGAAAAGCAGTTGGTCGAGCGAGGCGAAGGTCTCGTCAGGATTTTGACGGACGAAGGTCAGCCACCGTTTGCCGCCCAGGCTCTCCGGCGAAAGATTCTCCCCCACGCGCACCGGCGCATAGCCCACGATCGAGTTGCGCCCGCCGTGAGAATCGTCGGAAGCGACGGCCCAGCCCGCATGGGGACGAGTGACCATGCTCACAAGGTCCGGGCCGACCGAGTGCTCCTCGGGAGCCAGGACCGGGCAGATCAAGGGAGTCCCGTCCGAACTCATCAACATGGCGTGTCCGGTCGCGCCGATCGTGACATCCGAGATCGATTGAAACAAGGAATCGCGTCTCAACAGCACGCTGACGGCCCCGACCGCGGCGCGTTGGTCATCATTGAGGATCGGCACCGACACATTCAGCACATGGGTCCCGAAGGACGGATCAAAATACACATCGCTGACGTAGAGCCGCCCCGCTCCTCGGTTGAAGACAGCCTGCCACCAGGCGCTCTTCCCGTAGTAATACTCGACCTGTGGAATCGAACTGACGACCAGCGCCCCGCGGTTGTCCGTCACCAGGATCGCGACGTAGTCGGATTTCCGGATGTCATGCCAGCGGATCAGGTAGTTGGTGACGATGCGATTGATGAACAGGGGAAATTCATTGCGGCGCTCCCGCTCGCGCCAGCGTCGCTGCCAGTCCCCGATCATGGACTCGATCTTCTTTTCTTCCTTGCCGGCATAGCTGCGGTTCGCCTCCGTCACGGCCGTCAGAACGAACGGGGTCGTGGCGAGCTGCTGCGCTTCGTTGATCCCTCGGGTGACCTGGATCTCGATCCTGCGAGCCGCTTCGACCGCAATTTCCTTGAAGTTGGCCCCGACGGTCTCGCGGAGAGCGCGGCGTTCTTCGAGGTAGGTGAGGACAAGGGAGAGCGTGAGGGGCAGGAGGCCGACCATCACAATCGCGGTGATGATCTTGCGCTGGAGGCTGTGTGACCGACCCCAGAGTTTCATTTCGGTAACAACGTTGATTCTTCTAAGTGTCCATTTTCATTCAGCGTCCTCAGAATGTCAAGTAGAGGTAACGCCCCCCTGGGGTTGTCCTGTCAGCCGCGTTTGAGCAGGCGCCCCTCGCCACCCGGCCAGATGACGAGAACGGGGCTGGCCACGAACACCGATGAGTAGGTTCCGACGATCACCCCCCACAGCAGGGCCAGCGAAAAATCGTGGAGGACCTCGCCCCCGGCCAGCGCCAACGGGATGAGGACCAGGACGACCGTCAGGCTGGTCACGATCGTGCGGCTCAGAACCTGATTGACGCCGCTGTTGATCACGGCCACGATCCCGTCTCGGCGCCGAAGGCGCAGATTTTCCCGGATGCGGTCGAACACGACCACGGTGTCCGTCAACGAATACCCCGCCAGCGTCAGCAGGGCCGTCACGACGAGCAGCGTAATCTCCTTGTCCAGGACATAAAACGCGCCGAGCACCGCCAGCACGTCATGGAACGTCGCGACCGCGGCCGCCACGCCGAATCGGAGCTCGAACCGGGCCGCGATGTACAGGATGATCCCGGCGAACGAGATGAGGACCGCAATCAGCGCATCATGCTGCAGCTTTTGCCCAACGGTGGGTCCGATTTCGGTGGACGAGTCGACCACAAACCGATTGCTCGGAAACTCCTTGCTGAAGACGGCCACCACCCGACCGGCGACCTTTTCCTCGATGGTGGTGCTGGCTTTCACCCGGACGAGGATCTTGTTCTCCTCCGCGAACTCCTGCAGCTCGGCGTCGGGCAGTCCGTTTGACTCCAGCGCCTTTCGCGCTTCATCGATCCTGATCGGTTGCTCGAACTTCAACTGCACGGCGGTTCCGCCGGCGAAATCAATGCCCATGTTCGCCGCCCCCCGGCTGATCTGGACGACGGCCACCAGCCCCACCAGCGACAGCACGCCGGACACGACGAAGGCGATGTGCCGTTTCGCCATGAAGTCAATATTGGTGTTTCCCAGAATCTCAAGCATGTCGTCCCTTTCCGAAGAAGGCTAAGGTTGAGGTTAAGGTCGAGGGAAGAGGAGGCCGTTCCCTCAGATGCTTAAACGCTCGACCTTTCGGTACTGGTTGATCGCATCAAAGACCACCTTCGTGCCGACCAGCGCAGTAAACAGGTTGATGGCGATGCCGAGGCACAGCGTGACCGCAAAGCCCTTGATCGGTCCGGTGCCGAACAAAAACAGCGCGAGACCGGTGATCAAGGTGGTGACATGCGAGTCGATGATCGTCAACAGCGCCTTGTCGTACCCCCCATCAACCGCCAGGCGCACCGGTTTGCCCAGCCTGAGCTCCTCACGGATGCGCTCGAAGATCAGGACGTTGGAGTCCACCCCCATCCCGATCGTGAGGATGATGCCGGCGATGCCGGGGAGGGTCAGGGTCGCGTTCAGGCCGGCCAGTGCCCCGATCAGGCAGATCAGGTTCAGGGCCAACGCAAAGTCGGCCACCACGCCGGACAGCCGGTAATAGACCATCATGAACAAGACCACCATCGCCCCGGCGATCAGCGTGGAGCGGACGCCTTTTTCGATGGAATCCCGGCCCAACGAGGGACCGACCGTCAAATCCTGGATGATCTTCAGCGGCGCGGGCAAGGCGCCGGCCCGGAGCACGATCGCCAGATCGTTGGCCTCCTGCATGCTGAACGTCCCGGAAATCTGCGCCCTGCCCCCGCTGATTCGCTCCTGGATGACGGGGGCGGAATAGACGGTGTTGTCCAGGACGATGGCCATGCGTTTCTTCACGTTTTCCGCCGTGATCCGGTCGAACTCATGGGCCCCCTTGGCATCGAATGTCACGGAGACGTACGGCTCGTTGAACTGTCCGATCGAGACTCGGGCGTCGCTCAGGACGTCACCGGCCAGCATCACGCGCTTTTTCACCAAGTACGGGGTGCGGAACTCGCGACCGGTGTCTTTCTCCACGTCTTTTTCGAACAGGATCTGGTCGCCTTCCGGCAGGCGGTCCCGGAACTGCTTCAGGATCTCCTCTTCTTTTCCCTTCGGAATCCGCGGCGGCAGCTCCATGGCCAGCTTATTGTCCTCATCGAGCATTTTGAATTCCAACAGCGCCGTTTCCTTGATCAGATCTTTCGCGCGTTTCGGCTCCTTGATGCCCGGCAATTGGACCACGATCTGCTTCAATCCCTGCCGCTGGATGAGCGGCTCGGCCACTCCGAACTGATCGATCCGGTTCCGGATCGTTTCCAGGGCCTGGTTGATGGCGGAGTCCTTGATTCGCTTGATCTCCCCCTCGCGAAGTTCATAGACCAGGCGGTTGGCAGCCCCGGATTGCTCCACTTCGTAGAAGGAGGGAAACTCCTCCATGACCTTCTGAATCTCCGATTTCAACTCCGCCTTCTGGAATTCGAGCGTCACCTGGGTTTGGCTTGTACGCTTGACGGATTCCACCGGGATCTTCTTGTCGACCAGAAAATCCTGGATCGAATTCACCGTGCGGTCCACCGCGATCTCGACGGCGCGGTCCTCTTCAACCTCCATCACGAGGTGGATGCCGCCTTGGAGGTCAAGACCGAGCGTGATCCCTTTGCTCGGGAGCACCTTTTTGGTCCAGTCCGGAAGCGCGTGGAACAGGCGGGGGTACGACGGAAGAAAGAACGCGATCGAGAGAATCACCACCACGCCGAGCAGCATGAACCGTCCACCGACTTTCTTCATGCGTCCATCAACCTTTCTTTCGTTATTCCCTTGGTCCCTTCATGGGTGGCTGGGCTGGCCTTCACTGCGCGCGTCCACCGAGCACGCCTCGTTTCTCGACCCTCTTCAGCTTGAGGTGGTCTGGCGGGCTCAGACTGCGCGCGTCGAGCGAGCACACTATCCATCTGTGGCCGCAATTATAGATCCCGTGTGCGCGCTCCGCGAGCACTTGAGACTGCCAGACCACCTCAAGCCCGCCTCTTGAGTGCGCGACGCGCGAGCACGGAGGGTAGGCCGGCCACCCCGCTACTCTTCATCGTCGGCTCGGAGCCGTGCGACGTGGTCGCGCTGAATTTTGACCTTCGCGTTGTCAGCGATCTGAAGCGTCACGGTCTCCTTACCCAGGTTGGTGACGGTCCCCCAGAGGCCGGAAGAGGTGACGACCTTGTCCCCCTTCTTCAAGGCCTCCAACATGACTTTGAGCTTCTTCTGGCGCTTCTGCTGCGGAAGGATCAGCAGGAAATAGAAGATCACGAAGATCAGGACGAACGGCACCAGGGACAGCCACGTCCCCCCAGACCCACTCCCTCCCGACGGTCCCTGCGCCCAGGCCACGGCGTCCAGCAGTCTCACCCCCGTCCCTCCCCCCCTGGCGCTGGTGCGCGGACGTCGTCGGTCCCCACCGTCGCAACGTCCCCCCTCTCCACCGCGACGCTCGCGCGTCGGGCGTGAAATTCCTTCCGGAACGCGGCAAACGACCCACCCTGGATGGCCGTCCTGATCCGCTGCATCAGGTCCGCAAAGAAATGCAGGTTATGCAGCGTGTTGAGACGCACCCCCAGCATCTCCTTCACCATGAACAGGTGATGGAGATAGGCGCGGGAGTGCCGGCAGCAGACCGGACAACGGCAGTCGGGATCGATCGGCCGTTCATCGCGGGCGTACCGGGCATTCTTGATCAGGACCCGCCCGAAGGACGTGAACAGCCAGCCGGTGCGCCCATGGCGGCTTGGCACCACGCAGTCGAACAGGTCGACACCCCTGGCCACGCCTTCCACGAGATCTTCCGGCATGCCGACCCCCATCAAGTACCGGGGCGACCCGCCAGGAAGTTCCGGTACGGCGGCCTCGAGCATCCTGTACATGACCGACTTGTCCTCCCCCACGGAGAGGCCGCCCACGGCGTAGCCGTCAAACCCCATCGCGACGATGTCGCGCGCCGCGTGAACCCGAAGATCGGCGTCGTGCCCGCCCTGCACGATCCCGAACAACGCCTGATCGGTCCGCCGGCGCGCCGCCAGGCATCGAGCGGCCCATCGGTTCGTACGGAGCATCGCCTCCTGCACCCGGTCGCGGGAAGCGGGGAGCCCCAGGCACTCATCAAACGCCATGATGATATCCGCTCCCAACGCCTCTTGAACCTCGATCGCTCGTTCCGGGGTGAAGTGATGCGGCGACCCGTCCAGGTGCGATTGGAACGTCACGCCGTCGTCCGTCACCTTGCACAGCCTGGCCAGGCTGAAAACCTGAAATCCCCCGCTGTCCGTCAGAATCGCGCCGGGCCAGGACAGGAAGGCGTGCAGCCCGCCCAACTCGGCCACCGCCTCGTGGCCCGGACGGAGGTACAGATGATACGCGTTGTTGAGGATCAACCGGAATCCGAGGGTCTGCAGGTCCTCCCCATCCACGCCTTTCACCGGGCCGAGCGATCCGACCGGCATGAAGGCGGGAGTGTCGATGTTCCCATGAGCGGTGCTCAGGGTTCCGAGCCGCGCCAGTCCGCCAAGATCGGTCTGCCGCACCAAAAATTTCATGGCGCCCAGGCGATCACATCCGGTCCGGAGCGGAGACACCCAGAATGCGCAAGCCGTTCTGGATCACCCGCTGCACGACGCGCATCAGCGCCAGCCGCGCGGCGGTGAGGCCCGGAGTCACCGGCTCGACCTGCCGCACGATGCGCGTGTCCGTTTCCGTGACGAAACGTTCGGCGTCCTGCGTATCAACCTCGACAGCCGGCGGCATGATGCGGTGCTTATAGTAGAAGGTGTGCAGCAGCACGGCCAGCTCCTGAAGGTAGAAGGTGAGGCGGTGCGGCTCCAGCGAAGACGCGCTCGCCTGGACCACGGAGGGATAGGAGGACAGCTTCCGGATGAGGCCGAACTCGTCGGAGTGCGTCAAGGCGCCCAAGTCCACCTCGCTCGGCTTCGGGACCGGGATGCCCCGTTCCTCCGCGACCCGAAAGAGGCTTGCGATCCGTGCATGCGCATACTGCACGTAATACACGGGGTTCTCGGCCGATTGCTGTTTGGCCAGGTCCAGGTCAAAATCCAGGTGCGTATCCGAGCGCCGCATCAGGAAGAAAAACTTCGCCGCATCCACGCCCACCTCATCCATGACCTCGCGCAGCGTGATGAACTCGCCGGCGCGCTTCGACATCTCAACCCGCTTCCCCCCCCTCATCAGATTCACCATCTGGACGAGAACCACTCGCAGGCGGTCCTTGGGGTGCCCGTAGGCCTGCACGACCGCTTCCATCCTGGGAATGTAGCCGTGGTGGTCCGCTCCCCAGACGTCGATTAAGAGGTTGTACCCGCGCTGGAGCTTGTCCCGATGGTACGTGATGTCGGACGCCAAATAGGTGTACTCTCCATCTTGCTTGCGAACCACCCGATCCTTCTCGTCTCCGAACGCGGACGAACGGAACCACAGCGCGCCCTCCTCTTCGAAGAGCAGGTTCCGCTTCCGGAGCTCTTCCAGGACCCGCTCCACCGAGCCGGACGACAACAGCGAGGCTTCGCTGAACCAGGAATCGAAGCTGATCCCGAACGACCGGAGATCCCTCCGGATCAGCTCCAGCAACTCCTCGTACGCCAACTCCCTGCACCGTTGTTCGGCCCCCTCGGGCGGGCTGTTGAGCAGCGTCGCGCCGATACGATCCCGCACATGGGCGGCCACCGTCTCGATATAGGCGCCGCGGTAGCCATCCTCCGGAAAGGACACGGTGCGGCCGTTCAACTCCTGATAGCGCGCATAGACGGACGCGCCCAAGAGCTTCATCTGTCGCCCGGCGTCGTTAATATAGTATTCCCTGACCACATCGTAACCGGTCTCCGTCAGGAGATTCGCGATCGCCTGTCCCACCGCCGCGCCACGACCGTGGCCGATGTGCAGCGGGCCGGTGGGGTTGGCGCTGACGAATTCGACCAGGACGCGGCCGCCCCTCCCGACATCGGTCCGGCCGTAGGCTTCACCCTGCTCCTGGATTTCGCCGAGCACTTCCAGCCAGAGGTTCCGCTTGACCGTCATATTCAAGAATCCGGGACGGACGATCTCGACACGATCAAAGATCGCGTCGCGCTGGTCCATGTTGTCGAGAATGATCTGGGCGACCTCCTGCGGGGAACGCTGCTCCGACGACGCTAAGCTCATGGCCACCGTGGAGGCGAGATCCCCCCACTCGGGCCGTTTGGGAAGGTCGAGGGTGACCGCCGGCAATGGTTCGGCCTTGAGCTGCCCCTTGCGCTTGGCGCGAAGGAGCGCCCCTTGCAACGCATCAATGACCTTCTCTCGTACGATATCTTGTGACACCTGAACGCTCCTAACTCCGCATCCTGTCTATCAAAATACCGAGGGCTCAATCTAGCATAACTCCCGGAGCATCACAAGGCGAGCGAGTCGCCTCCGGCAGGCTCGGGAAGACGGATCGAGGCTGTCGAAGCAGCCGTTCACTGACCATGACCAACTCTTCTGCCTGGATCTGGAGACAGGGTTTATCGTGGCAGGCTTGGACCGCTTCCCACCCATGACAGCGGCAGGGTTCCCCGGTCAGGACCGTCACATGCGAGCCACGTGGCGCCCACCGCCGGCTCTCCGTCGGCCCGAACAGGGCCACCGTGGGCACATGGAGCGCGGCGGCCAGATGGGTGAGACCGGAGTCGTGGCCGACGAAGAGATCCGCGTGGGCCAACACGCCGGCCATCGTGAGGAGGTTCTCATGGTGGAGGACCACAGGCCGGCTCGCGCACGCATCAGCCACCTCGGCGACCACGCGGTCGTCCGCCGGCCCTCCGACCAGCACAGGAACGATGTCGTTGGCCTGGAAGTGCGTGACGACCGCGGCCAACACGGCCGGGGAGACGCATTTGTGGCGACTGCCGCTGCCCGGATGGATGGCGGCCAGAGGGTGATGCATGAACAGCTCCACAGCGGCCAGTCGAGCCCGACCTTTTGCGATTACGACGTCTGGGAGGTGGAGTCTCTCCTCGACTCGCTCGACCGGCGCCACGTCCCGGGTTGTCTCCAGAAAGCGGTCCTCCTGATGGATGGCCTCGCCCTCCGACGAGGCCTGAGACCGCACGATCACCCGGCCGACGCCCAGACCCTGCAATGCCGAGGACAGTCGGTCCCCAGGATCCGCCATCCAGCAGACGGCCAGGTCGCACCTGCCGAGCCACTCACGAACGGCCGGCCCCACCCACGGGGGTCCAGTCAAGAGCCCGGCCAACGCACCAGCCTCGAGTGAAAATACTGTGGCGACCTCGCCGCACGCACGAAGGAGACCGCTCACTTCCGCGCCGGCCACGAGGCCAAGCTGATGAGACGGGAAGGACGTCCGCAACGCCCGAATCGTCTGCAGCGCGAGCAGCACGTCGCCCAGGGCGCCGGGATGCACCACGAAGATCGTGCGCGGCATGGACTCAGGCCTCGTCGCCACGAGTCGCCCGTTGTCCCGCCAGGAGCTTCCTGGCGAACTCCAAATCGGCCGCGGTGTTGATGTTGAGGAAGGACAGGAACTGCGGGTCCGCCTCCCGGAGCTCGTGTTCGGCCACCAGCCGCACCGAGAGCCCCGGAGCCTGGCTGAGGTCTTGGACCTTGAGGTTGCCGGTGCTGAGCATGCGCTCGAGATGGGGCAAGCAGGCTTTCGAATAGACCGCGTGCATGGGCTGAAGCCCGCTGGCGAGCTGCGCCATCACCACGTCGGCATCCGGGTCCAGCACGGCCATCCATGTGATGAGGGCCGGACTGAGGAATGGCATATCGCAGGCAGCGGCAAAAATCCGCCTGTGCGCCGCGGACGTGAGACCGGCATGGAGACCGCCGAGCGTCGCGCAATTCGGGACCAGATCCGTCACGATCCGGTGGCGGAGACCGGCGAGCTGGGAATCAGGCTCTGCCACCACCACGATCACTTCGGCAAACAGCGACTCCAAGACCGACAGCGTCCGCTCCAGCAGCGTCCGGCCGTCCAACTCAAGAAACCGTTTGTCCCGGCCCATCCGGCGGCTCTTGCCGCCGGCCAGGAGGACGCCCGTGATGTTGGGATCGAGGTTCAGGTGCAGCCTCTCTTGGTTCTGGCCAGGCAGTGAGGAAACAATAAAAAGGCTCTTCGGGAAATCATGTGGGTCATGTTGAGTCCGTCAGGGCGAGGCATTCCGCTCAGTGCAGGCTCGCCGCGCTGCTGTAGCGACCGGCAGCCCGGCTCCGGCTCCCCCCATCCCCCACATGGTGGGGGTTCTCCGATCCGCTTCGGCCTGGTGCGACAGCCCGACGCGGTCGGGCCTCGCTCGGGCCGCCGCTGCGCACACCAGCGGGGCTCCCCCGCAAGGTCGCGTCTTCCTCGCCCTGACGGCCTCGTGCATGCACCCCGGCACCGCTTGGTCTTTCCTCTGTTCCTCGGGCTGGTGGCCTGGCAGCCTCAGACTGCGCGCGTCATCACCCGTTGCAATCTGACAAGCAACGGGTACCCGGCACACCATCCACCCCTGCCCGGAACGATCAATCCTGTGTGCGCGACGCGCGAGCACGTGAGGCTGCCTGGCCACCACATGCCCGCTCTTGCGTGCGCGATGCGCGAGCACGGGGGGTTAGCCTGGCCGACACGTCGCTCCGCCCTTCGTCAGCGGTGGCAGTTCTTCCCCGAAGTCTTCACCCACACGAAAGTCGGAAGAGATGAAAGTTAACGGGGGGGCGGCGGGTTTTGGTCAGGTGAGGAGGCTGCCCAGGGCTTGCACCACCTTGGGATCATAGATACCCTTTGCTGCCCCACGACGGATCTCATCGAAGGCGGCATGGCGTTCCCAAGGTTCTCGGTAGGGCCGCCACGACGTGAGCGCGTCATAGGCGTCCATGACTCCCAGGATGCGGGCGCCGATAGGAATCTTCTCGCCCGCCAGCCCGTCCGGATAGCCCGAGCCGTCATAACTCTCGTGGCTATGCAGCACGGCCTCGGTCAGCACGTCGCTTTCATACCCCATGCTCCGCAGAATCTTGGCGCTTTCGAGCGCGTGCTTCTTGACCGTTTCAAACTCGCCTGTGGCAAGGCGGCCTTTCCGATTGAGCAGATGATACGGCACGATTTGCTTGCCAATGTCGGCGAGAAAGCTGGCCAGCAGCAGCTCCCGCTTGTCTGACTCCGAAATGCCCAACATCGTGGCCACCGCAAAGGAAAGGAGCGCCACGACCTTGCCATGCCCGATACTGCCGTCCATGGCTTCGACGGGCAGCAGGACGTCGTCAGACACCTGGATCAGATCCATCACCTGGTGGTATTCCTCGTAGACTCGCTCTGGAATTTTTTCACGGTTCGTCAACGGGTCCTTCAGTCCGAGCACCTCATAGGCCTCAATCCGGTTGCGTTTCCCCTTGACACTGATTTTTTCCATCTCCTTGAGCTTCATCCCGGTTTCCGCGTAGGCCAGCTTCACGGCGTTGTCATGTGGACCCAACTGCAAGGCGCGCTCAAGGTAGCTGAACGCTTCGTGCACCTCATCGAGTTCCAGGTGAACCCGGCCGATCTCATACAATAGTTTAGGGTTGGACGGTTGGGCGTCCAGTTCTGTGTGCAGGGATTCCAGCCGCCGCTCGCGTTCGAGGTCGAGGTCGTTCACATCCTTGTCGGGCAGATCGCGGAGCCTCCGCACGTCAACGAACTGCTGGACCCCTTCAAAGGTCTCCCGGTCGATGAGCACACGGCCCATCGGGCAGGCCTTTTCCAGCCTTGCGGCGAGGTTCACGACATCGCCGATCGCGGTGTAACTCTGGCGCTTGGATCCGGTCAACCCCGTGATGGCGGAGCCCGAAGCAATCCCAACCCGCATCTGCCAGGGATACTTCGCCGAGGCCACCTTCTCTTGCATTTTAATGCCGGCCAGGACCGCCAGGAGGCGATAGGTCTCAAAGTCCCACGGCGCGCCGAACTCGCACATGATGCCGTCGCCCATGTATTTGTCGATGTGACCGTGAAAGGCGAGCAGGATGGGCTCCATCTCTCCCAGATAGCGGTTCAATTCCTGGATCACCGTCTCGGGAGGATGCTCCTCCGAGTAGGTGTTAAATCCGGCGAGGTCCGAGAAGAGCACGCTCACATTCCGCTTATCATTGCGCAGCCGTCCTTCGATCATCAGCTTGACCACTGAGGCGTCCATGGTCGCGTACAGGGCTTCTTCCACCTTGGCCTTCAGCGCCTCCACGGCGCGTTTGCTCTGCTCCAACTCCTCCGTCCGCTCCCTCACCTTCTGTTCCAGGTTCACGCTGTCGTCCTGCAAGGCCTCGTTGGTGCGCCGCAGCTCCTTCTCCTGTCGCTCCAACTCCTTGTTCAAGACCTCCGTGGAAGAGATTTTCTCATCCAGCTTTTCCTTGAGCCGGCCGACGACCGATCCGGAAATAATCAGAAAGCCCCCCCAGACCATCAGATTCAAGAAGACGTCGAGCATGGAATGGGGGGTTTGAAACAACTCGGGGTTCAGGACGACATACAGGGAGATAACCAACGCGCAGAGAACGGCGCCGAGGACCGCTTTGCGCTGACC
>JBOHOM010000088.1:0-7189 GCA_050731075.1 Nitrospiraceae bacterium | reverse complement strand
GGAGCAGTCAGCTTGTCCACTTCCGCTCGGAGCGCCTCAATCTGTGCCTTGGCTTCCTGCAGCGTGGAGGTCAGTTTTTCATTCTGCTTGTACGCCTGGTCCAATTGGTACCGCGACTGATGCAACTGTCGGAGCTCCTCTTCCATGGACTGAATCTGGATACGAAGCTTCTCCGCCTCGCGCATCTGATCGTCGTTCTTTCTCACGGGATCCGAATCTCCGTCTGACAACCGTTCGGTGAATTTCTTGACCGAATCACGGAAGGAGCTGAGTCGGCCAGGACTCCTCTTCGACTCGGCCATCGTGTGATTCTCCCGATCGCCCGGAAACGTGACTGGACACCCGAGCCTAGGCCTGCCGGAATTCTATCACCGACCTCCCACTAGGTGTCAACAGTTGCCGACCAATCCTGTTACAGCGGCGCGGCGAGGGCGTCGAGCAGTTGGCGCGTGGCGGACTCGACGCTTCCGGCGGAGAGGATCGAGGAGACCACGGCCACGCCGAACGCCCCGGCCCGCCTCACCTCACCCACGCGCGACGCGGTGATGCCCCCGATCGCGAACACCGGCATCCGGCACCGTCGGCTTGCCTCTTCGAGCGGGCGGAGCCCGATCGGGGGCCCGAACATCAGTTTTGAAGCGGTCTCGTACACCGGCCCAAGGACCGCGAAGTCGGCTCCGTCCGATTCGGCCCGCATGACCTCGTCCGTCGAATGCGCGGAGACTCCGATCATCCGACCGGGACCGAGCAGACGGCGCGTGACCGCCACGGGAAGGCTGTTGGCGCGCAGATGGACTCCGTCCAGGCCGAGGGCCATCGCCAGATCCACGCGATCATTGATGAACAACGACGCGCCCTGCGGGCGCGTGAAACGCAGAACTTCCTCGGCAAGACCGAGTAAGGGACGCGGCTCGAGGTCTTTTTCCCTGAGTTGGACCGCGCGCAGACCCGCTCCCAACGCCTGACGGATAAGCGGACCCAGCGGCCGCCCTCCAGTCCGATTCCGGTCGGTGACGAGGTACAGAGGAAAGTCAACGCGGGGCATGGGAGGAAAGGTTGAGGTTAAGGTCGAGGGTGAGCATGAGGCAAGGGGAACTGGTTTATCTCAGACGCCGTCCTCAACCTCAGCCTAGACCTCAACCTCGCGAAGCGCTAGAGCATCCCCTCGATCGGACTGCTGGCGGTCGCATAGAGCTTCCTGGGTATCCGCCCAGCCTTGTACGCTAATCGACCGGCCTCCACGGCATACTTCATCGCTTCCGCCATCGCAATCGGGTCCCGCGCCCCGGCAATGGCGGTGTTCATCAGGACCGCATCCGCTCCGTACTCCATCGCCAGCGTCGCGTCCGAGGCCGTGCCCACCCCGGCATCCACGATGACCGGAACCTTGACCGTTTCGAGAATAATCTTCAGATTATAAGGATTCCGGATGCCCAGGCCCGAGCCGATTGGCGCGGCCAACGGCATCACGGCCGGACATCCGATGTCGACGAGCTTCTTGGCCACCACCGGGTCATCATTCGTATAGGGCAGCACGATGAATCCTTCCTTCACCAGAATTTTGGCCGCCTCGATCAGCCCAGCCGTGTCCGGGAACAGCGTCCGCTCATCGCCGATCACCTCCAGCTTCACCAGGTCGGAAATGCCCGCGGCGCGGGCCAGCCGTGCATACCGCAGGGCATCCTCGACTGTGTAACAGCCCGCGGTGTTCGGGAGAATCGTGTACTTTTTCGGATCGAGGTAGTCGAGCAGGTTCTCCTTTGAACGGTCGGTGATGTTGACCCGTCGAACGGCCACGGTGACGACATCCGCTCCGGCGGTGTCGATGGCCTTCTTGGTTTCGACGAAATCCTTATACTTGCCGGTCCCGACCCACAGACGGGACTTGAATTCGCGTCCGGCAATGACGAGCCGATCATCCTGCATCGCGCACTCCGTGCTCAGGATTTGGTGATTTGGCGCTCACCAAATTCTTCCCAGCCTCCGCCGATAAAGCTGATAATCTCAACGTGGTCCCCATCCCGCAGGCCGCGCCGCTCAAATTCCTGGCGGCTCAGGATCTCGGTATTCACCTCCACCGCAACCCGGTCCGGTCGGATATCCAGTTCACGGAGCAACTCGGCGACCGTCACGCCGGCGTTCGCGGTCCGACCTTCCCCATTGACCTGTAGCTTCATGCTTCAGCCCTGCTCCGACCGGCCGTCTCGACCTGAGAGCCGGCAGCGGAGAACCCGCGCTTCATACTACGGGACCGTCAAACCCCTTGTCAATCAAGGCCACGGACCAACCCTGGCGCTCCGGCTTCGTTCCTTATACCATGATAGAGAATGCGTGGCCGGTGGCCCGGAGCGCCACCTGATGACTGACACAAACAGAACTCTCGCAGAGCGGTTTCGGGCAATGGCCGAGCTCTTGGCCATCCGCCGGGCGAATCCTCACCGGGTCCGGGCTTACCGACGCGCCGCCGAGTCCTTGTCCGCCCTTCAGGAGGACGTGTCGGCCGTGGCCGCGCGGGGAGCACTCCAGCACATTCCAGGGATCGGCCGCGATCTCTCCGGCAAGATCCAGGAATTTCTGAAGACCGGAACGATCCAGTCGTACGAGGAACTGAAAATATCCTTACCGCCGGAGGTTGCCTCATGGACCGCGCTGCCCGGACTCTCGGACACCGTCGTCCAGCACCTGTACTTCCGCCTGGGAATCCGGACGCTGGCTGACCTGGAGACATTGGTCCGCTCGCGCCTGCTGCGGACGCTGCCCGGCGTGACGGTCTCGGACGAAGACCTGCTGGCGGCAATTCAGGCGCGCCAGAGGCCAGGGCCCTCACGGTAACTTGGCCGTTCTTCTTGCAATCGAGGCCCCCGAGCAGCCCGGGGGATCAGGGAAGGCTCTCTCGCTGTGTGGCCGTGTGGCGTCAGAGCGGGCGTAGTTCTTTGAATATCTTCCAGGTCTTGAGCAGTTCAACCGCTTTCTGAAGTTGAACGTCCTCTTCCGGGGGCGAGTCACCGCTGCTCTCGACCGGTCCAGAGTTGCTTCTGGGCGTGACCTCGTCCCCTGTCCGTAACGATGAAGACTGCGTCGTCTCTTTCGGCTTTTGCGACTTCCCGTTGGCCTCCTTCTCTCCTGTCTTGGCGAGCGTGACGGGCTGGGCCTTCACCACGATGTCGGGTGTAATGCCGGTCGCCTGGATCGATCGTCCTTTGGGCGTGTAATACAGCGCCGTGGTCAAGCGCAGCCCGGACCCATCCGCTAACGGCAAGATCGTCTGGACCGAGCCCTTCCCGAACGTCGTCGAGCCGATGACCACCGCCCTCCCCCAATCCTGGAGCGCCCCCGCGACGATCTCGGACGCGCTCGCGGACCCCTCGTTGACCAGAACGATCATCGGATACTCCTCGAGTTGATCCTTCGCCCGAGAGACGTACTCGTCCTTCCGCCCTTCCCGTCCTTTGATATAGACGATCAGTTTGCCGGGCCCCACGAACTGCTCCGACACCTCCACCGACGACGTCAGCAGGCCGCCTGGATTGTTCCGAAGGTCCAGGATCGTGGAGGACAGTTTCTGTTCACGGAACTGTTTCAGCACGCGGCTCAGGTCCCTCGCCGTCGATTCCTGAAACTGCGTCAGCCGGACGTACGCGATGTTGTTGTCAAGCACCTTGGATTTGACGCTTTCGATCTTGATGATATCCCGGGTCAGGGTAAACACGAGCGGGTCCGGCGTGCCGTCCCGCTGGATCGTGAGGCTCACCTTGGTGCCTTTCGGCCCACGCATCCGCTGGACCGCATCCATGAGCGTGAGGTCCTTCGTGGTTTCTTCGTTGACCTTGGTAATGAAATCACCGGCCCGGACTCCTGCCCGTTGGGCAGGGGTCCCCTCGATCGGAGCGATCACCGCCAAGCGGTTGTCTTTGATCCCGATCTGAATCCCCACCCCGCCGAACTCTCCCTTGGTCTCCACCTGAATCTCTTTGAACATCTCCGGGGTCATGTAAGCCGAGTGGGGGTCCAGCGTGGCCAGCATCCCGCGGATCGCGCCTTGGACCAGATCCTTGGGTTTGACCTCCTCGACGTAATGCTTCTGGATCTGGGTGAGGACCTCCGAGAACGTCTTCAGTTCCTCGTATGTCTCGGTCGCATGGCCGGTTCGCTCCCAGCCTTTGCCGATCAGCACACCGAGGAGCAGAGCCACCACGACGATCGGCCCCAGATACCATCCCCTGCGCTGCCGTTCCTGTTCCATAGCGATTCGTTCCTTTCCCTCTGGTCTCACCGCCGTCTTGCCAGCCAGGCCAGCGGATCGACCGGTTCCGCCCCCTCGCGCAACTCAAAGTATAGCGTACTTTCGCCGGTCATCCCAGTGTCCCCGGTCTCTCCGATCTCCTGCCCTGCCTGGACGTGCTCGCCCACCTTGCACGACAATTTCGAGGCATGCGCGTAGAGCGAGAAAAAGCCGTTCGTGTGATCGAGGATCAGCACCAGCCCGTAGCCCCTCAGCCAGTCCGCGTACTCGACAGTCCCGGCCATCACGGCTCGGATCGGACTCCCCTCGTCGGTCCGGATCTCAATCCCTTTCCGCTCGATATAGGTCTCGAAACTCGGATGCTTCTGCCGTCCAAAGAACGACACCACGTCGCCGTCAGCCGGCCACTGGAGGGTCCCCTGGAACAGGAAAGACCCCACGCTCCCTTTCTTAGGCCTCAGCGCGGCAGCCTTCCGCCGCTGCTCTAATTCCTTCAGGAGGGTATCAACTCGGGCGGCGGATCGCTCCAATTCTTCCACCGCGCGATCGTACGATCCCTTTTCTTCAAGAATCCTGGCCAGGAGCACATGTTTTTGTCGTTTCAGGCCTTGGATCTCCGCCAACTTCTGCTCGGTGTGTTCCTTGAAGGCCAGCATCTCGCCACGCGCCGCGACACGCTGCCGCTCGACCGTGACCAGTCGCTCCATGTCGCCACGGTGGGCCTCGATCAAATCATACTCCCGATTGGAGACCGCAGAAAGATACTCAAAGCGCCGCTGGAAGTCCGCATACGTCTCGGTGCCCAACAGGGCCTTGAGGTAGCCAAACCGGCCTTCCATATATTGTACCCGCAAGCGCGCCGAAATCGAGTTCCGCCGTTCGAGGACACGAGTCCGGAGCGCCGCGAGCTGAGCGTTGATCTGCTCGAGCTCGTGGTCCTTCTGCTTGAGCTTCCCATTGATCCCCTGACGCTCCTGCCGGCTGTTCACCTGGCGGCCGTCCAACTCCTGGATGACCTGGAGGACGGACTCCGTTTGTTTCTTCGCTTCATCGGCCTGTTTCTTTTTCTCCTGGATCTCATCCTTGAGTTTTTCCAGGGTCCGCCGCTCCTGCTCGATTTTCTGCGAGATCGGGTCGCTCCGCTCCTTGTTGGCCAGAACCGTCGACCCGGTGGCCGTATCCAGCATGAGCCCGAGCACCGCCGTCGCGACGACCCGCACGATCACGCTTTGGCCCTCCCGAACCGAAGCAGCGAGACACCGCTCCCGGAAAAGCCCAGAAGGAGTCCCACCAGCACCATCAGGAGCGAGACATGGTCGGGGAAGAAACTAAACCCCGAGCTAATCCCGAGCAATCGACCGGGTGCCCCGAGTTGGAGTTTAAAAAGCTCAAAGCCGCCCTTCAGCAACGCCAAGGACAACAGGCCCCCGAGCGCGCCCAGGACCGCCCCTTCCAGGAGATACGGAATCCTGATAAAAGCTCCGGTGGCTCCGATCAGGTGCATGATCTCGATCTCGTCCCGCCGAGCGTAGAGCGTGAGCCGGATAATGCTGGCGATGATCGTCACTGAGGCGGCCGACAAGATGGCGCCCACCGCAATCGCAGCCAGTTCGACGTAGCCGATCACCGTCGCTAAATTCTCAACCCACTCCCGACTGTATTGAATCTGGGCCACGCCGGGAATGTCCTTCATTCGGTCCGCCAGGCGTTTGATCGACTCGGAGGATTTGAACTGTGGCCCCAGGGTCACCACGAACGAGGCCGGCAGCGGGTTTTCGCCCAACCCCTGCAGCAGATGGAACTCGGACGGGAATTGCTCGCGAAAGTCCGCTAACGCCTGGTCTTTGGAGACATACGCCGACGAGGCGACGCCCGGTTCGGTTTTGAGCCGCTGCTGGAGGCTGGAGACCTGTTGTGCGGACAGGCCGTCGTCCAGATAGAGGACCACTTGAATGTCGTCCTGGAGCGAGCTGATCACTTCCCTGAGGTTGAGATACAACAGCAGGAACACTCCGAAGCACGCGAGCGTGAAGGCCGTGGTCGCCACCGCGATGAGCGTGGTGGTCCGGTTGATTCGAATGTTGCTGAACGCCTCCCGTACCAGGTACGCGACCACCCTCACTGCCCCACCCCTTCATCCGACACCAGCCTGCCCTGGTTGAGCGTCACCACCCGCCGGCTGACCTGGTCGGCCACCTGGCGGTTGTGGGTGGCGACCATCACCGTCGTGCCGCGCGCGTTGATCGCTTTGAACAACTCGATGATCTCACCGGCCAGTTCGGGATCCAGATTGCCCGTCGGCTCATCCGCGAGGAGGATGATCGGACCGTTCACGATGGCCCGCGCGATGCTGACACGCTGTTGCTCGCCCGCTGAGAGCGTCGTGGGCCGACTGTCCTTTCGATGGTCCACTCCGACGGCCTTCAACGCTTCCGTCACCTTCCGCTTCGTCTCGAACGCCGAGGCCCCCTGCACCACCAGCGGCAGCGCGACATTGTCAAACACGTTCTTCTTCGGCAACAGTCTGAAATCTTGGAAGACCATCCCCATCGTCCGTCTGAGATAGGGCACATCTGATCGCCTGAGTCGCGCTACGTTACGGTTCTGGACCAGAATCTGCCCCTCATCGGGCGACTCGGCGCAGAAGAGCAGCTTCAGCAGGGTGGTCTTCCCGGCCCCGCTGGGTCCCATGAGCAGAACGAACTCACCCTTCCCGATCTGTAAATTGACATCGGAGAGAGCCGGACGCCGATCATAATATTTGGAGACATGGAATAGCTGGATCATGGCCCGCAACGGGAGGCAATAGGCTCTAGGCTATCGGCTAGGGGTCGGAGAAGAGCGTGCCTCAACATTATTCCTGCCGCCTGTCGCCGGGGACCCGTTGCTCCGGGAATGCAACGGGTGCCCCCCATTGCCTAAAGCTCACTCGCCCCTCACCAGCGC
>JBOHOM010000087.1:0-4524 GCA_050731075.1 Nitrospiraceae bacterium | reverse complement strand
CCGTGACGGTCGCGGGTCCTCCGGGGCAGCGGATCGCTTGCGGTCCGCCCGCATGTCCAAGAGCATGGAGAGATTGATTCCCAGAAATCCGCCCATCGCGGCGCCGGCCCCGGCGCCGATTGAAATCTTCTCCGCACCGGCCAGCGCCCACGCCAGCGCTCCACCCACTGCCGCGCCCACTAGAATGCTGATCAAAAACCGGCGCCCTTGGAGGATGCCAACGACCGTCCCGAGAACGAGCCCCAACGCGGTCGCGATCGGGAGCGCGCCTCCGCCCATGAGCAGCCCGATCAGGAGCCCGACGGTGCCCATCACTACCGCACCGAACACCATGTCGGTAATCCGTCGCATGGAGAACCAACTGTTATGTCTGTTTGGTCTGTTTAGTCTGTTCGGTCTGTCCCGTCCGACCAAAGAGACTTAAGAGACCGAACAGACCTAATAGACCAGATAGACCCGTCCTCATGGTTCACTCCGAGGACGCCGCAATCGGGCCAAAATCCACCTCGACGCCGGGTCCCCCCAACAGCGAGATGCCCCACGCCTGCGCGGCCGGGTCGTGTCCGTGGATGCGCTTGAAATCCTCATAGGCGTTCACGCGTTCTTCGACCCATTCCCCGACCGGCTGCGGCCCGGTTCGGAGCACGATTTCCGCCGCGCCGAATAGCCCCCCCTCGGTCATGCTTCCTTTCGCCTTCGTAAAACTCCAGACGTACTTGGTCGCCACGGGAATGACGAACAGATCCGTGTCCAACGAGACGAACACCGCGGCGATTACGTCATCTTCAGGGGACGACGGGTTCTTGCCCGCATGGACCGTGATCGGCTTGAGCCGCCACCGCCAGGTGACGATCGGAAGGGCGCGGGGGTCCCACGCGACGCGCTTATAGACCCGCTGATCGGCTCGCGCAGCAGCCAGGAATTCCAGATCCTGCTCCGATCGCAGGTGGTAGGACTCTCTGGCTTTGGTTTCGCTCCGTTGGGCCTTCCATCCCTGCGGGAGTCCCTCCACGCCGGCGGTGCGAAAATCCTCCAGGACCAGCCGCCCAGCAGGCTGCGCGATGACCGACGCCCCGCCGAGAAACAGCAGGAGCAATCCGCCCACAACCCCGATCACGGCCGCTCGTGACGATCGCCATCCCAGGCTCATGAGGGTTGCGCTTGTCGAGAGCCGGCCCGCACCGAAACCGGATCGTCCGCCGACTCGAGTTCGCTCACAGCCGCGGGCTTGGTGTCACGGTTGCTGATCCAAAACAGGAGCAGGACTGTCGCCCAGAAGACGACCATGTTCAGCGTCACCATCTTTGCGGCGAACCCCAGGGACGGGGTAAAGGCCCACGGCGAGAGGTCCGGCATGATCTCGCTGATGTGCCAGGACAGGCGACCTGACGACCGAATGTAGCCCATCAGCCCCATCACCCAGGTAAAAGCGGCCGCCAGTCCAAACAGCGCCACCATGCCCCGGACCGAGATCTTGCCCCACGCGACCGGCCCATGGACTTTTGCCCCGCGCATTATCGCACGATTGATCAACAGCCCCAGTGAGAGAACCGTGAATGTCGTGAGGGTCTGCGGCGATGAGAGTCCGACGCGGATACTGGCCGGCAGATAGAAGCCGTAGACCGCCAGCCAGACGATGTTGAGGATCCCCGCCACGAAGACCGCCGTCATCGCGCTGTTTCCGGCCGTGAGCCACGAGACGGTGAGAGTCCGGTTCGCCCGCCGGTAGAGAATGTAGCTCAGGCCCGTCAGACAGATCATCACGTTGATGGCGCCGTTCTTGGCCGACATGACCCCATAATTGCCGATCACCGGATGCTGCGCGCCGCCCATGGCTTTGACCTCGCCCGCCGACATCATGAGCGTGTGCGGGGTCAACCAGATCATCGTGCAGGCCATCAAGGCCCACACGAGATACTTGAAGTAGCGTTGGTACCGCTCGCCGCCATCAATCCGGCCCATGCTCTGCCAGAGATAATAATTGACGCCGAGAAAGAGCACCCCGATCAACAGGGCCTGCACGACGAACAGCCAGGTCAGCAGGCCGCCCATCATCGTCACCCCCATGCTCTGCCGGAACGCGTAGACCGACCGCATCAGCCAGTACCCGGCGAACGGCATCGGCAGCAGGGCGCAGACCGTGACGAAGAGAAAGACGTACCCAATCCAGTCGTAGTAGGCCCGTTCCTCGTCCGACTTGCTGGTCAGGAACCGGTACGAGGCGTAGGCCAGTACCACGGCGCCGCCCGACATCAAGTCGGCGAGAAAACGGTGGACGTTCAGCGGATTCCAGAGCGCCGAATGGAGGAGGTGCCAGACGTTTCCGAGGTACCGGCCCTGCTCGTCCACGCCCGCCGGCGACATCATGAAGGCGACCCAGCCGTTCGCCAGCAGCAGCAGGGCGGCCCCCAGCACGTTTGCCACAATACCGATCGACGCGTGGACCCACTTGAGCGCGGGCGCGGCCATGCGTTCCCAACTATAGTAGTAGGCCGCCAGGACGAACGACTCGGCCACGAACACGAAGGCGTAGACCGGCATCATCGTCTTGAACGTCCCGCCCATGTAGCGCATGAAGCTCGGGTACAGCTCGATGAACAGCCACAGCATGACGCTACCCACCACCGCGGTCAGGGACATGGCCAGCAACGAGACCTTGAGAAAGTCCCTCGCCATCCGATCGTACCGGGCGGCCCTGGCCCCGTCGCGCGCGAGCAGTCCGATCAACTCGATGATCACGCAGAAAATCGGGAGCGCCAGCACGAACCCGCCGAAATAGGTGTGCTGCTGCGTCACGAACCAGACGAGGATTCTGTTGTCCAGAGAGCCATAGCGGGCATAGAATGTGGCGCCCGATGGGGGAGCCGGCGGTCCCACGGGCACACCCTCGGTTTTATAGTACACGTCTGCCGCCGTCTGCGGCGGCATCGGTTGACCGGACGCATGGTCCAGGCTGACGCCTCCACTCAGGCCGACCGTCAGGAGGGCCAGGCAGACCGTCGGACCCTTCAAGCGCCGCAGCATCCCTCGTGCCCCATGCGCGACCATGACCCGAACTCAGCCTCTTCGTGAAGAGTCTTCCAACGCAATTTCTGCCGGCGGGATGACACGCGCCGTCGGCATCGCGTTGGGTTTCGAGAGAATACCCAGGACAAAAGGGCAGCGTAACAGGGAAGCGGGGATCCGTGGCTGGACGCGATCCTCCACAGACCGTCGGAAGCCCAGATAATAGCAGTACAGCGCCATCATGCCTGCCGATACGCCGGCGATCACAGCCGGCGCCACTCCCCTTATGGCATCAACCCTGAGCACATAGTAAAGGCCTCCCGTCAGCACCAGATAGTAGGTGGCCGCAAAGGCCAAGCCCGGCCACCACCAGAACCGCAGCAGCTCCGACCAACCGACTGCACCGAGCCTCGCTCGCCATCCCTCTACTCTCTGCTCTCCCGCCAGATACGCCCACACGGCCACGCATCCCGCGAACAGGCTGACGGCGACCAGTTGCCCAAGCTCGCTCCGACCGGCCTCACCGAGACGGCCCACCCCGATCGCCAGCACGGCGCCACCCGCCGCCGCGAGACCCGCCCAACGAGCAAGCTCTCCGGGCTGCTCGCGGAGTAGCGCACGTAGCCCCGCTCCATTTGGAAAGGTCAGCACCGGGCGACCCTGCGCCTGCAGCCGACGAACGTGTCCGATCTCGAACGCATCGCGCGCCACGGAGGTGCAGCAGATGATGATCGCCATCATGGCGGGCCCGTCCGGATGGCGGAAGAAATCATACTGCACGATGACGCTCAAGAGGGACAGGACCAGCAAGGAGAGCTGCACGCCGTACGCGATTCCGATCCAGCCGACCAGCCAACTCACCCTGCGGAGGCCGTCCTCGTTCCAGACCGTCTTGAACGAAGCGCCACGGCCAAGACGATAGGCCCACGCCGCCGTGGTCGCCGAGAGCAGCCCGCACAGAGCCAGCAGGGTCAGGGGCTCGGACAGCGGGTCGACCAGCTTCAGCATCCGGTAGACAGCGAACGCCGCCAGGCCGGGGATCAGCATGACCACGCGCTTCCGTTTCCGAACCGACTCCTCCGTGACCGCCACGGTCAGGCTCGGCAGAACCCGGAGCGCCATTCGATGCAACATCACAACAGTAACGCGTGACGCGTGACCCGTGACGCGTCAAACTCGCATTTCCCTTCGATCAATTTTCCCACCACCATACACTTGGCGCGCTAGGCCCGCGAACTAATCGTGGCCTCGGATGGAACGGATGCGCGGCGAGGCCAGCGTCATCCCGACACTCATTAACGGGGTGGCCTGGCTGATCCCCTATTGCGCGCGTCATCACCCGTTGCACTTGAAGAACAACGGGTGTCGCGGCTCCGCATGCTCTCCTCTTAGCGGGCAGGAGGGCAGGCGGCCTCAGACTGCGCGCGTCCGGCGAGCACACCATCCACCCTTGCCCGGAACGATCAATCCTGTGTGCGCGACGCGCGAGCACGGGGGATTAGCCGGGCCGCCCCGCCC
>JBOHOM010000086.1:0-7056 GCA_050731075.1 Nitrospiraceae bacterium | reverse complement strand
GATATGGACGGGTTGGAGACCGCACGGAAAATCAAAGCCAAGCCCGGCGCGCCTCGCGTCGTGCTTGTGACCATCGAAACGAACGCGGCGCTCAGAACCCAGGCTCATGCCATCAAGGTCGATGGCTATCTTGCCAAAGCGCAGATGAGCACCGACCTCCTGCCGTTGATTCAGAGGCTGTTTCCCGATTCTTAAGGCACGCGACGCGCTCGGCTTCTCCTTCTCTTCCACCTTCCCAGGCCCAGCCCGGCCGATCGGGCGCTTCCCGCCACGCGCACCCTGGCCGATCCGCTCGGTTTGCTTTGCAAGTCATTGACATTTATACTGTCGTGGCCACGGATACGGACACGAACTTGGAAAGGGTTAACCACCGGTATGTTCGTCGATGAAGTCCGCATTTTTGTCCACGCCGGCCGCGGGGGGGACGGGGTCTGCAGCTTTCGACGCGAGAAGTACGTCCCGCGCGGCGGACCTGACGGCGGCGACGGGGGCAATGGAGGGAGCGTCATCGTGGTCGCCTCAGGGCGTCTCACTACGCTGCTGGACCTTCGCTACCAGCAGCATTACGAAGCGAAGCCCGGGAACCCGGGCGAGGGATCAAACCGGCACGGGCGCACCGCGCCCGATGTGATCATCCACGTCCCGGTGGGCACCGTCATCGCCGACGAGGCCACGGGCGAGACGCTGGCCGATCTCACCGCCGACGGACAGTCGCAGGTGGTCGCACGAGGAGGGCGTGGTGGGCGGGGGAATGCCCGGTTCGCAACCTCGACAAATCGGATCCCGACCCGCACCGAACCCGGGACGCCGGGCGAGGAGCGGTGGCTTCACCTGGAGCTGAAGCTGCTGGCGGACGTCGGACTCGTGGGGTTTCCCAACGCCGGGAAATCCACTCTGATCGCGGCCATCTCCGCGGCGCGCCCCAAGATCGCGGACTACCCGTTTACAACCCTCACGCCCAACCTGGGGGTGGTCTCCTGGGGCGAGGACCGCGGCTTCGTGGTGGCCGACATCCCCGGCTTGATCGAGGGAGCCCATGAGGGCAAGGGGCTCGGCGTTCAGTTTCTCCGCCATATCGAGCGGACGTCGTTCCTGCTCCACCTGGTTGACATCTCGGAATGGGCGGCCGAGGATCCTGTCGTCAGTTACGAGGTGATGCGGAAGGAGCTCGCCGCCTATGATCCGTCGCTGAAAACCAGGCCCTCCGCGGTGGTCGGCACCAAGCTGGACATCAGGGGAGACGAGCGGCGTTTGGACCGCCTTCGCACCTATTGTAAGCGGCACCGGGTGCGATTCTTCCCGGTCTCCGCCGTCACGCGCGAAGGCCTCGGCGCGCTCATCAGTTTCGTGGGCAAACAGGTCGACTCGTTGAGAGCACCATGCGCGACGACATCCTGAAGCAGGCCAGACGGGTGGTGGTCAAGATCGGGAGCAGCCTGGTGGCTTCCCGGGAATCGGGGCTCAGACCCGAGCGGATCGACCGATTGGCCGGGGAAATCTCCGCCGTCAAGGAGGGCGGCCGCGAGCTGCTGCTGGTCTCTTCGGGCGCGATCGTGTCCGGCATCCAAAAGCTGGGCCTCAAGGCGTATCCGAAGAGCCTGCCGGTGAAACAAGCGGCGGCGGCCGTGGGCCAAAGCCGCCTCATGTGGGCCTACGAGAAAGCGTTCGAGCGAGTGGGCCGGAAGGTTGCCCAGATCCTGCTCACGCACCAGGATCTGGCGGACCGCCGGCGCTTCATGAACGCACGCCACACCTTGTCCACCCTGATCGAATATGGGGTCATCCCCATCATCAATGAAAACGACACCGTCGCTGTCGATGAAATCCGCTTCGGGGACAACGACACCCTGGCAGGCGATGTGGCGCATCTCGTGGATGCCGACCTCCTCGTCATTCTCTCGGACGTGGATGGCCTTTTCACCGACGACCCGCGCCGGAACGCCTCCGCGACGTTGGTGCCTCTGGTGCCCGAGATCACCAAGGACATCGAGCGGCAAGCCGGCCTCTCCGGCAGCTTCGAGGGCACGGGCGGCATGGCGAGCAAGATTCAGACAGCCAAGAAGGTGGCCGAGTACGGCGTCGCGACGCTCATCTTGAACGGAGAGAAACCGGGCCTACTTCCGGCCATCTTTGAAGGATTGAACGCCGGCACCTTTATCCTGCCCCGTGGGCGCCGGCTGACCAGCCGGAAACACTGGATTGCCTTCACCCTCAAGACAAAAGGAAAGGTGACGCTCGACGACGGGGCCGTCGAGGCGCTGGTGCGCCGAGGGAAGAGCCTGCTCCCATCGGGCATCATCGAGGTCAGCGGCGACTTCGGCCCCGGGGACGCCATCAGCTGCACCGACCGTCATGGAAAAGAGTTTGCGAAAGGGTTGGTCAACTTTTCGTCGGAGACCGTGGCGAAGATCAAAGGGCTCAAGACCTCCGAGATCCAGACCACCATCGGCTCGCAGGAGTACGAGGAAGTGATCCATCGGGACAATCTGGTGATTCTGTGACAAGGCTGAGGTTGAGGTTAAGGTTTAGTTTAAGGGCGAACGGACAGTTCGCGATCGACCCTCTTTGGAATCACCCCCTCAACCTCAACCTTAGCCTCGACCTTTCATGATGCGAATTGGCCTGTTTGGCGGAACGTTCAACCCCATCCATCGCTGCCACCTGGTCATCGCGGCTCAAGCTCGTGACCGGCTGCGCCTGGATCGCATCGTCTTCATTCCCTCGGGCCATCCTCCCCATAAGCCGTCCGAGCCCCTGGCTGAGGCCCGGCATCGACTCGAGATGGTCCGACGCGCCATCGCAGGAGATCCTTCTTTCCAGGTGTCAGAGGTGGAACTCCGCCGCGCGACCACGTCGTACTCCATCGAGACAGTCCGGACGCTTCGAGGAGAATACGGCCCGACCGCGGAACTGTTCTTCCTCATCGGGCTCGACGCGTTTCTTGAGTTTCCCAATTGGAGGCAGGCGGCAGAATTGCTTCAAGCCTGTCACTTCGTCGTCGTGTCGCGTCCGGACAGCGCGTTTCTTTCCCTCTCCGCCATGCCGTTGCTTCCCAAGATCGCGCCCGGCTTGCTTACTGCGCTGGACGCCGGGAGCCAGGACCGCATTGACGTCCCGATTCCCGGCGGCACCGGGCTCACCCTCCTGGGGCTCCCGCCTTGCGACGCCTCGGCGTCCGAGATCCGGGACCGGCTCAGAAAGCGGCTGAGCCTGTCAACCCTATTGCCTGCCTCCGTGGAATCCTATATAATCCGCTTCGGACTTTATCAGGAGGAGAGCGATCGGACCGGAGTCTAAGCCGAAAGCCCTTGCCATCGCCAAGGCGTGCCTTGAGAAGAAGGCCAATGACGTCCTGATCCTGCATGTTGCCAAGCTAACCTCAGTCACCGATTATCTGGTCTTGTGCTCCGGGGAATCGGAGCGTCAAGTGCGGGCCATCGCGGACAACGTTGACGCCAACCTCTCCGGCCAGCGCGTCCCTCCGCTCAGCATCGAAGGCGCCATGGCTGCGCAATGGATTCTCCTGGACTTCGGGGACGTCGTGGTCCACGTCTTCCGGTCCGACATCCGCGACCATTACGGCCTGGAGAGACTCTGGAACGATGCCAGGCGGATCAGGCTGCCGGCACAACAAGCCGCCGCCCCGGCGCCGCCCCTGCGTCCAGCGAAGAGACGTTCCCCGCGGGCGCGGGAACAGAGGTAGCTCATGCTGCGACTGCTGCTGACAGTGTTCCTGTTGAGCGTGGCCATCCTCCTCTACGGGTACTTCCAGGAGCTGAACCCCGGTTCCGTCAGCTTCCGTACCGGTCCCTCAACGGTATTCGAGCTCAGCCCGGTCTCTCTGACGCTGGTCTCGATGGCGGTCGGCGCACTGATCGTGACGCTGTTGGTCGGCGCCCGCGAGACCAAGCACATGGTCTTGAACTGGCGGAGCGCCAGGCTGCGCCGCCGGGAGGAGAAGGTCGAGGCCCTGTACCGGGAAGGCATCCACGCGTTCTTGTCCAAGCGGACCTCCGAAGCGATGGAGTTGTTCCAAAAAGCATTGGCCCTCGATCCCACCCATGCGGAGTCGCTCCTGTGGCTGGGCAACATCTACCGGTCCGAAAAGAACTATCCGGAGGCCATCCGCGTCCACCGGAAAGCGCGAAGCCTCGAGGAGCGCAACATCGAGGTGTCCCTGGCGCTGGCAAGAGACCTGGAAGACGCCAAGCGGTTCGAAGAAGCCCTGCAGACTCTGCAGGACGTCCTCAAATTAGACCACGCCAACGTGACGGCGTGGATGCGCAAGCGCGACCTGTACATCCGGCTGGAGAAATGGAACGACGCGCTCGAAATCCAACACCGCCTGATGAAAGCGAACCTCTCGGAAGAAGACCAGCGTGCAGAAGCGAGCTTGCTGGTCGGCATTACGTATGAAGTCGGCCGGCAATTCCTCGAGCGGGGGCGTCCGGAGAAGGCCCGTCGCTATTTTCGCGGCGCCATCAAACGGGACAAGCGCTTCTTGCCCGCCTATATCGGACTGGGAGAGATTCTCATTCACGAAGGGAAGACCAAGAACGCGGCAGAGATCCTTGAGAAGGTCTATGCCAAGACCGGCAATGTCATCGTCCTGCATCGCCTGGAAGAGCTCTATCTCGAGATGGGAGAGCCCGGCGAGATCCTGAGAGTCTACGAGACGGCCATCCAGCGGGACCCTCAGAATTCGGTGCTCAAGTTCTATTTGGGGAAACTCTATTACCGCCTGGAGATGGTCGACGAGGCGTACGACTTACTCTCGACCCTGGAGAAGCCCCAGGACCAGCCCTCCGATTTTCACAAGATCATGGCCAACCTCTACCTCCGCAAGCAGCAGATGGAACTCGCGGTGGAAGAACTCAAGAAGGCCTTGGGGTTCAAAAAGCGGGTAGTCGTGCCCTACATGTGTCTGCGCTGCCGGCAGGAGTCCGCCGAATGGTCCGGCCGGTGCCGCCATTGCGGCGTGTGGAACACCTACGTCGCGCTTCCCTGGGTTGACCGTTCCGGCCCTGAGCCGCTCCGCGACAGCGGCCCGGCGGAGGCCCGTTCGATCCCCTACCAGGGCATCGCATCACCATTCGAGACCGTGTGACGCAGGAGCGAGACACGAGTGGGAGGGGCACGATGAGCGACTATCAGGCGCTCGCAGAGAAAGCGCTGCACGATGAACCGCTCACCCGCTCCGAGTGTCTTCACGTGCTCGGAACACCCGACGCACGACTCCTCGAACTGCTGGACGCCGCTTTCACGGTCCGCGAGCGCTACTTCGGCAGAAAAGTCAGGTTGCAAATGCTCCAGAACGCCAAGAGCGGGGCGTGCCAGGAGGACTGCCATTATTGCTCGCAATCGGCCGTGTCCACGGCCGACATCGACCGGTACGGGCTGCTCCCCAAGGAGCAGATGGTGGACGGCGCGCGGCGAGCCGCCGCGGCCAGAGCCCAGCGCTATTGCATCGTCATCAGCGGGCGCAGCCCCCTGGACCGCGAGATCGCCGAGATCTCGGACGCGGTGCGGGCCATTAAGCGCGAAATCCCGATCCAGGTCTGTTGCTCGCTCGGACTCCTGAATCAGGATCAAGCCAGGGAGCTGAGAGCGGCGGGGGTCGACCGGATCAATCACAACCTGAACACCAGCGAAGCCTTCCACCCGGCCATCTGCACCACGCACACCTTCCAGGACCGGCTGACCACCATTCGGCATGCCCGGAACGCCGGCCTCGAGATCTGCTCAGGCGGGATTATCGGCATGGGCGAAAGCGACGACGACGTGATCGACCTCGCCCTCGCGCTCCGCGAGGTGAAGCCGGATTCGATCCCTCTGAACACGCTCCATCCCGTGCCCGGCACTCCGCTGGAGCACTGTGAGCATCTGACGCCCCAGCGGTGTCTCAAGGTGCTCTGCCTGTTCCGTTTCCTGCATCCCCGGACCGAGATTCGAATGGCGGGGGGACGGGAGTTCAATCTCCGGACCC
Source organism: Nitrospiraceae bacterium (assembly GCA_050731075.1). Classification (GTDB taxonomy): domain Bacteria; phylum Nitrospirota; class Nitrospiria; order Nitrospirales; family Nitrospiraceae; genus 40CM-3-62-11. The sequence goes on along the minus strand of JBOHOM010000086.1, from coordinate 1,070 downwards.
TCCAGCCGTTGGCCCTCTACGTGGCCGATTCCCTGTTCGTCGGCGGCTATCTCACCACCCCCGGCCAGCCTGCGCCGGAAGCCTGGAAAATGATCACCGACCTGGGATTCGAAATCGAAGTGGATTACAGGCAGCCAGTGGCGAGCTGAGACATTTCGTTTCGAGACTCAGAGTTCGTCAAGGGATGGTGGGCCCTGCCTGCTCAGGCGCTTCGGCTCGACCGCACTAAGCCTCCCCTCTGCTCGGCTGCGGAACTCGCCTCGTCAAAAGGCTCTGCCTAGACGAGGCTCAAACAGTCCTCGCCGTCGCCTGCTGCGACCGCATATGCTCGGCAAGTGCGGGGCCCGATCCTCCGCGCAATTCGCGACGCAGGGCCCACCATCCCTTTCAAGCCTAATCCCAACAACTTCTTAGATGCCTCGGATGGAGTGGATGGGCGCGGAGGCTCTCGCCATGGCGGGGCCGTGAGTGAAATAGCAAAGAAAGGTCGCGGTGCGACGGGACCACGAGCGACTTTCGCCGTAGCGGCGGGGACCCCGCCCGGCATCCAGAGAAGGAAAGCTGGAACTGACTAAGGCACCGCGATCCACGATCGCGGCCGCGGGAATTCCAGAAGGCTTCCGCTCTGGACTGCCGTGGATGGGGTGCCGTGAGAGGCGAGGAAGCGAGTGGTCCTGCCGCACCGGACTCCTTCGTCAGCCGAAGTGTCTTGAAGCAAGAAACTTCTCTTGTGACTCTCGCGTTACTCGTACCGGAGTCCGTCCACCACCGGCTGCCTGGCGGCCCAACGGGCCGGCAGCAGGCCGGCCACGATCGCCGTCGCGAAGGCGAGCAGGACGGCTTCGACCAGCATCGTGGCAGGGAGCGTCAACTGGATGGTCCAGCCGAACGATTGCTTGTTGATCACCTCGACCAGCAACACCGAGAGGAGCACTCCCCCTACCACCCCCATGGCCGCCCCGAGCAACCCCAGGTAGGACGACTCCCAAAGCACCAGCATGCCGATCTGCCGTTTGCTGGCCCCGATCGCGCGGAGCGTCGCGAGCTCCCGCTGGCGCTCCAGGACCGAG
>JBOHOM010000085.1:0-3646 GCA_050731075.1 Nitrospiraceae bacterium | reverse complement strand
CATCTCATAGAGCAGCCGGCAGACCGAGAGCGACCCGGCCCGCATCACCGCCGCGGTGTTGTCGGTGACGTTGACGGCGTGGACGCGCCCCAGCAGACTTCTGGCGCTGGCCAGGAGCTTGTCCACGGTGGTGCCCTTGGGAGGGTTGTACTCGACCGTGACGGCGAACACGCTCCGATCCAACACTTCTTTTAGCCGTCTTGGCTGGCTGCTCATGGCGCTGTCCCCGACTTGAGGTATACCGTGCGTCCAGGTCGCGTTATTCGTTATTCGTTAAACGCAAGCGTCCGCCCCTCGATTAACGTTTCACGTTTAAAGAATCACGTGTGCTAGGCCAGGCCGGCCACGCGCTTGGCCGCCTCCAAGGTATTCTCCAAAAGCATCGCGATCGTCATGGGGCCGACGCCGCCCGGCACCGGCGAGATCCAGCTCGCTCGTTCGCTGACCGGCCCGAAGTCCACATCGCCGACGAACGCGCCATCCGCCAGCCGGTTCACGCCCACATCCACCACGACCGCTCCCGCCCGCACCATGTCGCCGGTCAGGAACTTGGCCTTTCCGATCGCGACGACCAGGATTTCCGCCTCCCGGCAGACCGCCGGCAGATCCCGGGTCTTGGAATGGCAGACCGTGACGGTGGCGTGACGATGCATCAGCAAGAGGGCGGTCGGCTTGCCCACGATGTTGCTCCGACCGACCACCACCGCTCGCTTGCCTTCGATCGCCACGCCGGTGGACTCGATCATTTTCATGATCCCTTTCGGCGTGCAGGGGGTGAATATCGCGGTTCCTTCCACGAGGCGGCCCATGTTGTACGGGTGGAAGCCGTCGGCGTCCTTCAGCGGGGACACGGCGTCCAGGATGACCTTGCTGTCGATTTGCTTGGGGAGCGGGAGTTGGACCAGGATCCCGTGGACTTTGGGGTCCGCATTCACCTTCTCGATCAACGCCAGCAGCTCCGCCTGGGTGGTGCTGGCGGGCAGTTTGTGCTCGTCGACATAGATACCCGCCGCGTCGCAGGCCTTCTGCTTGTTTTTCACGTAGAGTTTCGACGCCGGATCGTCCCCGACCAGAATCGCCGCCAGGCCGGGGCGAATCCCCGTCTTCGCGTGGAGTTCGACCACGTCTTTGGCAATGCGCTCCCGGATGCCCTGCGCCAAGGCTTTCCCATCAATCAACCGTGCCGGCACAGGCCCCTCCACATATCGAGGTTGAGGTCGAGCCTAAGGTTAAGGATGAAAATGAAATATGATTCGAACACAATCATTCGTGATTCGTCAACCGACGTAGTGGTTTCCTGAGCCTCAACCTTAACCTCAACCTGGCATCAAAGCGTCGCACCATAGCAGGGCATTCCAATCCAAGTCAACGCATTCGCCTCCCCTAACCCGGATTATTCATGACGGTTCGTCGCGAAATCGCGCAGTCGCGTCGCGAGACGGGCGCGCGGAACCGCGAGGGACCGAGGCGTACTCGAAGCAGTACGTCGAGGGACTAAGCGGCGAGCACTCCCGCATGCCCGCTGTCCAGATCGCGGGCAGGCTGGTCGCAGCAGCGAATGGGCGATTGCAGCAGAAGCGCTCATGAATAATCCGGGTCAAGCTTCCTTGACAGGCCTTCCGATCGTCCATTACGATGCGGACAGTAGCCGATCCCAGACGGCCTCCCACGCGCCTCCGGTCTGCGCCCGGGACGAGCGGCACGAGAAAGTCCCGATCCTGATGCATCTCCATCGATCCTCCTTCGCAGCTTCCACGCCGCGGCTCCGGCACGGTCTGCCGGCCGCCGCCCTGAGTGTGTTCGCGCTCTCGATATCCGTCGTCGCTGACGCCCTTCAGGTCACCGGCCTCCAGATGCCGCGGAGCTTTCTGGCCGATCCTTCCGGCGAGCAGTATTTCATCTCCAACGTCAACGGCGATCCGGGCGTCAAAGACAACAACGGCTTCATCACGAAGCTGGACCGCGCCGGCAAGCTGGTCAAGCTCCAGTTCATCCAGGGCGGAGACGGCAAGACCGTCCTGCACGCCCCTCAGGGGATGGCGATCGTCAATCAGGTCCTGTACGTGGCCGATCTGGACGCGCTCCGCGGCTTCGACAAGACCACGGGCCGGCCGGTGGTCACCGTCTCCTTCGCACACCCTCCCAACGCGCCGAGGGGGGAGACCACGGCGCTGGCGGATGTCGCCCATGACGGCCATGGCCTGCTCTACGCCTCGGACCCCCACGCCGATACGATCTACCGGATCGACACCACCCGCGAGCATGCCGTGTCCGTGCTCGTCCGAGACGCCGCGCTGGCCGGGCCTCGGGGGCTGGCACTGCACCCGAAGACCGGACGTCTGATCGTGGTGAGCTGGAACAAGGGCAAGATCCTGGAGGTGAGCGGCGACGGAGTCATCACCGAGCTGGCCTCGAATTCGTTCTTCTCCTCCAGGTTCGACAACCTTGACGGCGTGGATTTTGACAGTCTGGGAAACATGTACGTGTCCGACTTCACGGCGGGGAAGGTCTGGCGGATGCGGCCGGACCACAAGTTCGACGTGATCGCCGAGTTCCTCCCGTCTCCCGCCGACATCGGCGTGGACCGCAAGAACCATCTGATCCTGGTTCCCTACCAAGACGGCAACGCGGCCGAGATGAACGGGTTGGAATCGCCCATCAAGTCGGACACGAAGAAACGGAGCTTTGCCGACTACGGCTATAGCTTCCCGAAGCCGGGACAGGCAAGCAAATGAGCAGATGCGTGTACTGCCGCCAGCGCAAAGGCAAGCGGGCCTGCCCTGCCCTGGGCGGGCTGATCTGCAGCCAATGCTGCGGCGAGCATCGAATGGTCCGGATCGCCTGCCCCTCCGACTGCGTCTATCTGGACTCCAACAGCGAGTACCAGCACAAGCGGGTCGGCGATCGGTTCGCGCAGGAGCGGAGAGAGTTCTACAAGGGGCTGTTCGAGCTTGGAGGAGAGAAGGCGGCCGGTCTCTTCAACCTGATCGAAGTCGTCACGTTCAGCTACTACAATAATCGGCGTGACGCGCAGGACGGCGAGGTGATCGCGTCGCTTCAGTCGCTGCGACGGACCCTCAGCCCGCTGCACATCCCGTCGGCGCCTCCGCCGGTCTTTGCGGAGATCCTGAGGAAGGAGTACGAGGGGTTGACCAAGCAACAGGGCCAGCAGGGGCAGCCGGCGCAACAGTGGATTGATCAGCAGACCGCGACCGAGGTATTGGACCGGGCGCTGAAATTCATCTCCGGGTTTTCAGGCGCGGGCTTGCAGTCCCACCGTTTCCTGACCGGCCTGATCGGGTACATTCGCACGCATCACCCGGAGATCGCCGAGCAATTGGCCAAGCAGGGGAAGGAAGGAGGCCGCATCGTGCTCCCCGGCCAGTTCACGCCGGGCAAGGTCGAGCCCGTCGCCCATCAGCACCCCGGCCCACCCCGCGAGCATCCCCATCACCACTGAAGGGATCACTCATCCAGTCTGTCCCGATCTTTCTGTTTCAGAGGTGACGCGAGGTACGGTCAACGCCGCACGGGGAAAGGCTACGAGGACGCGGGCTTCATTTGGATCCGAAGTCAAAGACTTTGATCAAGGGCTTTTCCTCCCGGGCGATAAAATCATAATCGGACGTTTTTCCGGGAGTATACC
>JBOHOM010000084.1:0-3647 GCA_050731075.1 Nitrospiraceae bacterium | reverse complement strand
CCATGGTCTGGGTGCTCATCGCATCGCGGACCGGGCTTCCCGTCTCCACCACGCACGCTCTGGTCGGTGCGGTCGTCGGCGCGGGACTGGTCGCGTTCGGCGGGCGCGGCCTCATCTGGCCCGCCATCGTCGGAAAGATCGCCGTTCCACTCCTGGTGAGCCCGGTCCTGGCCCTTTCGCTGTCAGTCCTGGTTCATCGCGCGACCCGCGCTCTTGCCGGCCGCTGGGAAGGAACCTGTTTGTGTCTGTTACCCACCTCCCGGGCGCTGGTGACAATTGATGCACAGGGCGCGACGCACACGCTGTTTCAAGCAACCAGCTTCGGGCGGCCTGTCGCTGCGGTACCGGCTGAATGCACCCGGGCCGACCTTCGCGGTCTGACGGTCGGCCTCGACACGATCCACTGGCTCTCCAGCGGGCTAGCCTCGCTGGCCCGAGGGACGAACGATGCCCCCAAGATCTTCGCGATGCTGCTGCTGGGGAGCGGCGTCGCGTCCTGGTCTAGCGTCCATCTTCAAGCTGCAGCATTCGCGGGCGTGGCACTCGCCATGGGGCTGGGTAGCTACTGGGGTGGTCTTCGTGTCACAGAGGTCCTCGCAGAACGAGTGACCCGCATGGATCATGTGGAGGGCCTCTCGGCGAACCTCACCACGTCATCACTGGTGCTGATCTCCGCCACCCTTGGACTCCCCGTCTCGACCACCCACGTCAGCAGTTCCGCGATCATCGGGATAGGCCTGCTGAAGGGCATTGAGGCAGTCCGCTGGACCACAGTCCGGAACATGGTGCTGGCCTGGGTCATCACGCTGCCCGCCGCCGCAGTTCTGGCCTGTCTCGCCTACCTGGTTCTGAGCGGGCTCCTGTGAGCGCGTGCCCGTTCAGGCGAGGCCTGACCATCGCGATCATGGGAACGCTCTTAGGAACCGGTATCGAACCGGATGCATGGCGCAGCGTCCAGGCGCTCGACTGGGTCCCCTCCCAGGAGGAGATTCAGAAGTACCGGCGCAGTTGGAACCCACTGTCCAACGGGCCAATGTTCATCAGCGGGGTGGACATCCACCCCAAAGGTCAATTCACCGCCCATCCGTTCGTCTTCTCCCAGATCAGTGAAAAGCGATTTGGAAACCAATTCACGGTAGACCGGACTACTTCCCAGACACATTCCTATCAGATCGCCCCGCTGGTCACCATGGCTTATGGGATAACCGACCATCTCGAATTGAACGTTGGGGTCGGGATGTCCGCGTTTTGGGCCAAGGACACTGCACAATTCAACCAGGGGATGGGGGGACCGTGGACCACCAACGTGGGCATGGGGGACACCCAGGTTTATCTCAAATACCGTCCGATCGTCCAGGACCCGGACACTTGGCGTCCTTCGATTACGACCTTCAACATGATCGTGCTCCCCACCAGCCGATGGGTGACGGGGACCGAGAGCCCGCCCGGCGGATTCGCCCCGCTGGGGCGGTTGCCAGCCTCCCGTTTCGGATCCCTTACGTGGACCGAAGGCGTGATGTTCCGGAAAATCTTCCAACCATTTCGGATCAGCGGCGGCGTGTTCTACTCATACCACTTTCCCGGCAGCGATGCCGGCATGAATACCTATCCGGCCGACATCGTCAACACTCGACTTATTCTCGAGCATATTGTGGATGACAACCGAGGCTTCGGCTATAACCTCGAATTCGTTGGACTCCACGGGCTCTCCTGGCGGGCCGATGGGCATGAGATCAACGCGGGGGGCAAGAACGGCTTTAACTCCCTCGGCCTTCAACCGACCATCCAGTACCGACTGGGAGGACATTGGGTGGGGGCGGCCGGGGTCTTGTTCACCATCGCAGGGCAGAACGTCCTGGACGCAATTTATCCCAATTTTTCGATCTACTGGTATTGGAGCAAGAGTGGGAAGGTGATCATGCGGTGACGAGGCGTCCCCTCACCGTCAATAGTTCATCGTCACCCCTCCCAGGACGAGGAGCGGCGCTCCCAGCGTTTTGATCGGGCCGGTTTGCGTGGCGATGTACTGCCGGTCGGTCAGGTTTTCGGCGTCAAAAAAGAGCCGCAGGGATTTCCCGATTCGCTTCTGCAACGAGGCGTCCACCACCACAAAATCGGCGATGGGCTGCGTATTCAGATCATCGGCGAACTGCTTCGAAAGATACCGCCCCATCACGGTCAGTTGAATCCGGTCCGGATGGCCCACGGCGAAGCCAAGCGCGACCTGGTGCCGCGACACGTTCGGGACCCGCAGCCCCACGCGCGCGGGGTCCGGCGGAAAACTGCTGATGGTCGAGTCCGCGTACGCGTAGCCGAGGTTGAGCGAGAGCTGCTCAGACGCCTGGAACTTCAGGTCAACATCGGCGCCGATCGTACTGGTCCGCCCCACGTTCTGGCGCTGTGCCGTCGAGGCGCTTTGGGTGATGAACAGGATCTGATCCTTGACCGTCTCGTAATGGCCGGTGGCGCGGAAGGTCAGACGCCGGTCCGGGAGCAGCTCGGCCTCGATCTTTGCCTCCCCTCCCGTCAAGCGCTCCGGATTCAGCCTCTCATTGGGCAAGAAGGAAAACCCGGCGAACGTAAAGCCCCGGTACAGTTCGTTCAGCGTGGGCGCTCGAAATGCCTGGTAGACCGATGCTCCAACCCGGATGCTGTCCGTGACCCGATACTGCACGCCCAGCTTCGGATTCAGTACGGTCACGACGTTGTCGGGGGGCTTGGTGAGGCTGCCCGTTTCGCTCACCACCACGCCATCGAAATTGTTCCACCAGTCACATCGGAAGCTCGGGATCACCGTGACCCGGTCGGTCGGGGTGGCAATCCATTCGCCGAACATGCCCCAGCCGACCTGCTTGCCTCTGGCCAGAGTGGCCCCGGTGGCCTGGCCTGACGCATCGAACATCTCCTCCCCGGATTGGCCCACGATGGCCCGCACATCGGTTCCGAGCACCACGCGGTGTCGAGGACCGAGCGGAACCATCCACTGTCCCATCCCCCCGAAGTCGTTCGACGGGATGATCTGCGCTCGGTCCCGGAACTCACTCAGCCGGACTGTCGGCGTCGGCGCCACCTGGGAGGTCAGGTTTCTGAACGTCTGCCACTGGGCAAACAGTCTGGTCTCCCACCGACCGCCTGCGGCCGTGTCGGCCTCCAACCCCAGACCCACGCTTCCGATCGTCCGCGAGGCCTGGCTCAGCTGCGTGCCGAATGTGCGGTCCTCCCGGAAGAGCCTGCCGGTCACCGTGAGGGTCGTCCTGCGGGTGAGCGCGACGGCGAGTTGGCCGCTGAAATTCTCGTGTCGTGAATCGTCGGTCCGATCCACCGGACCGCGCTGGTAGGACGGAACCGGAATGAACCCGTTGCTGTGGTACCAGCGATAGTCCAGGCTGAAGCCGATCCGCTCGGCGCCATAGTGGGCAGTCAGTGACTGGTTGTACGTGCTCAGGTTCCCGAGTCCGGTGGACGACCGAAAGCGAGGACCGAAGGCCGGCCGGTTCGTGAGAATGTGAATCACCCCACCCATCGCCCAGGTTCCGTACAGGTTCGAGCCGCCTCCCGGCACCACTTCGATCCTGGCCAGGTCATCCGGCACGGTTCCCCAGTTGATCCAGCCGCCAAAGCCGTCGTTGAGCGGCACGCCGTCCAAC
>JBOHOM010000083.1:0-7272 GCA_050731075.1 Nitrospiraceae bacterium | reverse complement strand
TGATTGTCCTGCGGCATAAGGACAATGTCCTGCGTCTCTGGCAGGGGCGCGAACCCAAAATTGGCCGGTAAGCTCCGGCCGCGGGTCGTCTTCGCTCAGTGCGTCCCTCCCGGCGCGCACGGCTCTTCGGCGAGCTCGACGAACTGCCGGGCCAGCCCCACATAGCGTCGGGCGCTCCCTTCATAGCAGGTCGAGAAGAGCGAGAACAAGCCATGGGACGTCCGAGTCGTCTGCACCGCGAGCTTCGCGAGGAGGGCTTGCACCGTCGCGTCATGGGCCTCGCCCACGCGGAGCAGGGCACGGTGCTTCCACAAGGCGAGACGCTCGGGAAAGGGTTGTCCGTCGGTTTCCCTGGTCCTGTCCAAATAACTAGGTAGATAGGGGACGGTTTTCAGCAGGCTGAGGAAGGTCAGGTCAGGGGCATCGGCCCGGTTCGCGGTATAGTTGGCCGTCGCTCGCGCGGCCTCCCGTTCGATGGTGCGCCGGTCGGTCTCAGCCCACTCTCTCGCAAGTTGGTCGGCGCGGGGCCTCAAGACCGATTCGCGGTGGGTGGAGAGGCTGGGATTGGAGAATGCGAGCCCGACGAAGAGGAGCAGTAAGGCAGGGGTGCTCTTCGTGAGCCGTTGCGCCCAGTCCGCCTGCCAATTCCTCGTTGGAGTGAGTTGTTCGGTACGTGGCATTGGAAGTATGGTAGCCAGGAACAGGGTAGCTGTCGAGGAAAGGATGGGATTTCGACATGGCACTATATAGGGAAAGTGGAAGCAGGGGTTGAGATTGCATTTTAGGAGGTTGGCAGCTATAAACGTAATGTGTAGGGCTAAGTTGGGAGAGCGTGAGAGTTTACATAATAGGTCTTATCCGACATGGAGTTCCTTCACGTGACGGAGGTGCCCCCTCCATGACCACCGAGTTTTTGCAACGGATCCGCAAAGAGGTCTCGGTTACACAGGACGCGGTTCGAGAGATCGTCATCGGACTCTCGGAACGGGTCAACCGCAAGGTGCAGACCCTGAAGCTGCACTGGCGGGCCGCCTCGCTGTCTGACCAGAGGGAGTCCGCTCTCCAGGAACTGGGCGCGTATCTCGCCTCACTCCTCGTTCAGACGAGCGGGCTTCCCGAGCGGGACAGTGAACGGCTAGGAGCGGAGGCCCGCGTGGTCGAAGCCGCCTCCCTGGTGCGGGGGCTCAAGAAGGAATCGATGGAGATTGATGCGTTGGTGCGGGAGCTCGAGGCGGACGCCTTGCGGGAGGACCTGCTGCGGATTCAGCAGGACCTGACCGTTCGTGCCGCCACGCTCGAGCGGATCTCGGTTCCGCAGGGGTCATCGGTGCTCGGCCAACCGGTCAGCCACCTGTCCCTGCCGCCCGCCACCCGGGTGGTGGCGGTCTGTCGAGGACCCGCCTTCTTAGCCGTCGACCAGCACCTGGTCCTGCGTGCCGGCGACATCGTGATCCTGGTCGGCCCGCGGACGGAACTGAAGACGGCGGTGTCGCAGTTCATCGAGCCGCAGCGGGTGTCCGCATGACAGGCAACGTCCCGGTCTGAGGGAGGACGATCAATGACCATCGGAGCACGCGCCGCGCTTCTCTTCGTGGGGGTGACCCTGGGGTGTTTCTGCCCGTTCCCGGTCTCATCCGTGGGCGTGGTCGTGTCAGAGGCCGCGGACCTTGGGGGAATCCGCCTGCTGGAAGAAGTCCAGTCGGTCATCACGGAGCTGGCCGAGCGGGTCAAGCCCGCGGTCGTCAGCGTGTTCCCGGTTCACGGGCCCGGCCGGCCCGCGGACGCGCCCCGCGAGCGGGCCCCCAATGCACCCGGCTCCGGCTCCGGCGTCATCATTGACCCGCAGGGGCATATCGTCACGAACAACCATGTCGTGGGCGAGGCCAATGAGGTCGAGGTGCGGCTGTCGGACAAGACCAAGTTTATCGCGCAAGTCATCGGCAAGGACCCCGATACGGATGTTGCGTTGCTGAAGGTGTCGACCGATCGGAGCCTCCCCTACGCGAGCTTCGGGGACTCGGGGACGGTGAAAGTCGGCCAGTGGGTGCTGGCGGTGGGAAACCCGTTCGGCCTTGATCGGACCGTGACGCTCGGGGTGGTCAGCGGGATCGGCCGGGACAACATGAACTTGTCGCGCTATGAGAATTTTATCCAGACGGACGCGTCGATCAATCCGGGTAACTCCGGTGGGCCGCTGTTCAACATGCAGGGCCAGATCATCGGGATCAACACCGCGATCATCAACTTCGCGCAGGGGATCGGCTTCGCCATCCCGTCGAACATGACCAAGCAGGTCATCCAGCAATTACTGGCGCGCGGGAAGGTCGTCCGAGGCTGGCTGGGCGTCGGCATTCAGCCGGTGACGGCTGAACTGGGCACCAAGTTCGGCGTCAACGAGGGTGAGGGAGTCTTGGTGAATGAGGTGTTCGAGAACGACCCCGCGGCCCGAGCCGGCATCAAGCCCGGTGACATTATCACGAAGCTGGACGGCAAGACGGTCGATACCCCCAACCTCTTGTCCCGCCTGATCGCGGGATTGGAGCCCGGCGCGACCACCCACATCGAGGTGGTGCGGGACGGGAAACGCCAGATCCTGTCGGTGGCGTTGAGCGAGCGGCGCGAGAACGCCGTCGTGGCCTCGGTTCCGCCCTCACGGTCGGACGTCAAGCTGGGGATCGATGTCCAGGACCTGAGCGTCGAACTGGCCGAGAAGTTCAAGCTGAAGGACGCCAAGGGGGTCCTCATCGCCAAGGTGGACCAGGGCAGCATCGCCCAGGCGGAAGGGCTGCGGGAGGGTGACTTGATCAAAGAGGTGAACCGCAGCGAGGTCTCGTCCGTCGGCGAGTTTACGGCGGCGGTCTCCCGGGTGAAGCGCGGTGAGACCATCCTGCTGCGCGTGCTCAGGGAGAGCCGCGCCTTCTATGTGGTCTTGAAGACCACGGAGAAGTGACGGCGGGCTTACTGCGCCACCGCTTGCTTGGCGCTCTTCTGTTCTTCGATGATCCGCGTCGCGTGCTCCCGGGGCACTTCCTCATAGGTGGAGAATTCCATGTGGTACGTTCCCCGCCCCCCCGTGAGTGAATTCAACGAGGGCGTATATTTCAACATTTCAGCCAGCGGCACCACCGCCTTGATGGACTGGGCGCTGCCTTTTGAGGTCACGCCCAGGATTCGGCCTCGCCTGGAATTCAGATCCCCGATCACCGCGCCGACGAACTCATCCGGCGTCGTGACCTCCACACTCATGACCGGCTCCAGCAAGACCGGATGAGCCGCTTCCATCGCTTTCTTGAACCCCATCGAGGCGGCGATCTTGAACGACATTTCTGAGGAGTCCACCGTGTGGTACGACCCGTCATAGACCGTCACACGGAGATCGACCACCGGAAACCCGGCCAGACTGCCCTCGTGCATCGCCTCCACCACCCCCTTTTCCACGGCGGGGACGAAATTCCGCGGGATGGCACCGCCCACGATCTTGTTTTCGAACGTGAACCCTGTTCCTCTGGGCAGCGGATCGAGCTGGAGCCAGCAATCTCCGTACTGCCCGTGTCCGCCCGTCTGTTTTTTGTATTTCCCTTGCGCTTGCGCCATTTTCCGGATGGTTTCCTTATAGGGAACTTTGGGCGTGTGGATGTTGACCTCGGCCCCGTACTTGCGACGCAGCTTCTCAAAGGTGACGTCCACGTGCAGTTGCCCCATGCCGCTCAGAATCATTTCCTTCGTCTCCTGGTTGCGGACAAACTCCAGCGTGGGATCTTCTTCCACCAGCTTATGCAAGCCCAGACTGACCTTCTCGACGTCGGCCTTGGACTTCGGCTCAAGCGCGAAGGACATGACCGGTTTGGCCAGTTGGAGGCCCGGATACAGGATCGGTGAGTGATCGTCGCAGATCGTATCGCCGGTCTGCGTGTCCTTGAGTTTCCCGATCGCGGCCACCTCGCCGGCACACAGGGTCGGCGCCTGGGTGTATTTCTTGCCCAGGATATGAAACAGGTGTCCCCCCTTCTCCTTGACCTTCCGGGTCGAGTTATAGAACGCCGAATCGGATTGTAAGGTCCCCGACAGGACCCGGACGTAGGTGAGGCGGCCCATGAAGGGATCGATGATGGTCTTGAACACGTACCCGGAGAACGGGTCGGACGGGCCGGGTTGCCGCGTGACCGGTTCGGCGGTGTGCGGGTGGACCCCTGCCAGCGGGAAGATCGTCGCCCGTTCCCGGGGGGACGGCAGATAGGCGATCAGGGCGTCCAGCAGCGCGGAGGTGCCGATGTTGCGCGTGGCTGAGCCGCAGACGACCGGCACGAAGGCTCCCGCCAGGGTGGCAGCTTGGAGCCCCCGCATGACGTCGTCCCTCGACAGGTCGCCGTCGGCCAAATATTTTTCCACCAGCTGATCATCCGTTTCGGCGACGCCCTCCACCAGCTTCTTCCTGGCTTCGTTGGCGGAGCCTGTCAGCTCCGAGGGGAAGGAGGCTTGCAGGACCTTGTTCGACTCCCGGGCGGGTCGGTAGGCGACCTGCCCGACCAGGTCCAGGACCCCTTCGAGCTGCGACTCCCGTCCGATCGGGATGGCGACCGGCAGCCCCTTGAGCCCGAGCGCCTTTTCACAGCCTTCGAGCACCGGCTCCCACGCGCTCCGTTCCTTGTCCAGCTCGTTCACGAACAGGAGGCAGGGCAATCGCAATTCCTTGATGGTGTTCCAGATCTTCTCCAGCTCGGTCCTGACTCCGGAGGACGCGCCCACGACGATCACGGCGCCATCCACGGCGCGAAGGGCGGTCTGGGTCTCCCCCAGAAAGCTGAGCGCCCCGGGCGTGTCCACCAGATTGAGCGTGGTCTCCTTCCAGTCGCAGTGCAGCACGGCTGAGCTGACGGAAATCTTGCGATGAATCTCTTCGGGCTCATAATCAGACACCGTGGTCCCGCTTGCCACCGATCCCAGGGCCGGGATGGCGCCGGCCGTGTAGAGGAGCGCTTCGCCCAGCGAGGTTTTTCCCGCACCCGTATAGGACACGAGGGCGATATTCCGGATCGTTTCCGTACTAGGCTGTCTCATGGCTTCCACCTCATGATGGCCCCACCCCGGTCTCCGGAGGAAGGATCTGGCTGGTCCATGCGCCATGGGCCCGGCGTGAATGGATCACGCGCGGGGCACTCAGCGCCTTGAGCATGTCGGACCACAGACTGATCGGGTCCTTGTCAAAGATGCTGGCTGGGTCGGCCTGCAGCGTGGCCCAGGATCCCAGCGCCATCTCGAACTCGAGCTGGCCGGGCGCCCAGCCGGCGTACCCCGCATAGGCGCGGAAGGTCTCGGTCGGCTTGGGCTGCGTGATGACGCGTTCCAGCGTGCCCAGGTTCCCACCCAGGTAGACCCCGTCCAACACGTGTCGCGTGTCGACCGGCTTCTCGCCGACGCGAAACAGCATGAGAATCCCGTTCGGTTGAACGGGTCCACCCAGGAAGATGACGTACGACGTGCCCTTGAGCACGGAGAGCTTCGGCAAGGCCTCGGAGAGGAGAAATTCGGTGGGCCGGTTGACGATCACGCCGAGCGCCCCCTCGGGACCGTACTCGCAAATCAGCACCACGGTCTGTCGGAAGTTGGGATCGGCCAGATTGGGACTGGCCACCAGAAACACGCCTTTCCCGAGCGGGGGCAGGGAATCCGGGGCACGCTCTGCGGCGGCCAGCCATCCGTGGAACAGTGAGCCGCTCATGAAGAGACCGCACAGCACCAGCGTCCCGCCGGCAGCCAGCCTGCCATGTCGTGCGAGCGCCATGTTCGCTGCCGCCCTCCCCGGTGATCGTCGCTTATACCAAAACGCTCCCGACCGGGCAAATCATGGCTCGGTCGAATGCTTGCTGCCCCCTCGTCCTTCGTGTGACCGCGCGTGACCCGCGCGAGGAGCCCTGGGCGGCGCTGTCCGGATCTTCTCCCCGGTGTCCTCTTTCAGCCATCCCCGGTCTGCAAAACTGAAATAGCGCCCGTCTCCCACGATCAGATGGTCCAGAACGCCGATGCCCAGGACCTCCCCTGCCGCCACCAGTCTGGCGGTCAACGCCCGGTCTTCACTGCTCGGCTGGGGGTCTCCGCTCGGATGGTTGTGCAGAAAGATCACGGCGGCCGCTGACTCGCGCACGGCCAGGTTGAAAACCTCCCGCGGATGGACGATGCTGAGGGTGAGACTCCCCTCCGACACGGTCGCGTCACGGATGATCGCGTGCTTCGCGTCGAGCAAGATAATCTTGAACACCTCGTGACGGAGGTCACGCAACCTTGGGTAGTAACAGTCAAACAGATCGCGGCTGGACCCGATGCGCGTTCCCGTCGACAGCGGCGTGGTCAGGGCGCGCTTCCCGAGCTCGAGGGCCGCTTTGAGTTGAGCCGCCTTGGCGAGTCCGACACCCCGCACTCCACAGAGTTCGCCCAGTCCACGGTTGGCGATCCCCTGAAGACCATCCAGATGATGAAGGAGGTCCATGGCAACCTGAACGGCGGAGGCCTCCGGGCGACCCACGCGTAGCAGGATGGCCAGCAGTTGGGCATCCGACAGGGCCTCCGGCCCTTCGCGAAAGAGCCGTTCCCGAGGACGCTCGCTCTCCGGCCAGCGATGGATCCCGCCTCCTTTGGCTTGCTTGGGCAAGATGGCCCTCTCTGTCCAGACCTGCTCAGAACGGTGACGATTTTTGGAAGCCAGTGCGCAGCACTGTGCGAGTCCTCCAAGCCGTGCGGATGTCTAACCTATTGAAATGATGCAAATGACCTCTATGGTCCGGGTCTTGCTTCCTCCAAGAGGCGGAGTTGATTTATGGCTGACACCCAGGAGGAAGTCATGGAATGTCCGAAGTGCAAGGGCTTGATGATGTTGGAACGCTTCTCCGACTTTTTCCTCATCTTCTATGCCTGGAAATGCATCAACTGCGGCTCGATCATCGATCGAACGATTGCGATGAACAGGCGGAAGAGCCTCGCGTCCCCCGACGCCCAGACGGTCACTGCTCGCTAGTCCCCTCATCCGGTCGAATCCAGGGCGCTGCGCCGTTCCCCTTAGCAGTCACCCATCCTCAGACGATCAGGCCGGTGAAGGGGAAGCATTATACCTACCAATTCCGGACCCGTCAAAGCTGTTACAACGGCCGGCCAGTGGTGTCCGGTCCCCACCCAGGAGCGCGGCCCGGGGCGTGAATCGTCACCCCCGGTCGGGCCTCCTCTACCGTGACCGTCAAAAAAACGGTATAGTACAGTCCAGCTCACTGTGGACGTGAGGGG
>JBOHOM010000082.1:0-3773 GCA_050731075.1 Nitrospiraceae bacterium | reverse complement strand
GATGTCACCAGCAGCGTCACGCCTTCCTGTGACAGGTCTCGAAGCGCGCGCTCATGCAGTCCGTACCCTTCCTGGACACGATCCGGGATGTACACCATCGCGTCGGCCCCCAGGTTTCCGAAAAACGAGAGGTAGAGACTGGTGGCTGCGATCCCATCCACGTCATAGTCGCCGTAAAAACAGATGCGCTCTCCCCCCGCCACCGCCCGATGGAGCCGTTCGATCGCCTTCGCCATGTCCGGAAGCAGAAACGGATTGTGGAGCGCGGTGTGATGCGGGGACAGCCAGGCGCGAGCCTGTTCCACCGTGCCGACCCCGCGGGCGAGCAGAACCGAGGCCGTCACCGGAGAAATGGAGAGCGAGCGGGCGAGCGCAGCCTGCTGCTCTCGATTCACCTCTCGGAAGACCCACCGCTTCCTGACCATCTGGCCTCTTCAGCCAACAACGGAGCCGGAAACTTTCACAACCCTCTGAGATTCCAGGAGAAATATTAGTCCTTCGGGAAAGCTTTGTCAAACCAGGCGGGTGCCGGCCTCCTGTCGGCTCAGCACGGGCAGCAAGCCAGCGTTATCGAAGCGGCCTGAAGAGCCGCCGGGTGAACGCGGCGCGCCACGAGCCGTCATGGATAATGCGGGCTTGGCACCGGAGGTGTATGAGAGCGGTCCGCCTGGTCAAGCTGACCTGGCTGGGGTCACCAACGGGAAATGAGGAGGAGGGAACTACGCGCGAGACGGATGCAAGAGCGAGGATGTGTTCATCGCCTGTTCAGTGAGCAGCGCAGCCAGGCTGTGAGGGTGCGGTCCACGTGGACTCGACGGACGCACTTATTGCCCGCCCTTTTGGACATAGTTCTTCACGAACTCTTCCGCATTTTTCTCCAACACGTCGTCAATTTCATCCACCAGTTTATCGATATCCTCTTTGAGCTTCTTTCCGGTTTCGACAACTTTAGGATTCGGCTTCGCCTCCTCCTTCGCTTGCGAATCCTTCTTGGACTCTGGTCTTCTCTCCTGCTTTTCCATGCGAGTACCTCCAAACCTCGGCCTCTCGCCTTCTCAGGTCACGGACTCAGCGCCGGGTTTTGTACCCAGGATACCTCACGTCCCGGACTCCGTCAAGCCTGCCGAGCCTCGCATAAATAATCGAGCGGATTCGACACACACCTCTTAGCGCATCAGCAGGGACACCATGAGCAGCGCCACGATATTGATCACCTTGATCATGGGGTTGATCGCAGGACCGGCGGTATCCTTGCATGGATCGCCGACGGTATCGCCGGTGACCGCCGCCTTGTGGGTCTCACTGCCTTTCTTGCCCTGCTCCTCGATGAATTTCTTGGCGTTATCCCAGGCGCCGCCGCCGCTCGTCATCGAGATGGCCACGAACAGGCCCGTCACGATGCTGCCCACGAGCATCCCGCCCAGTGCCTGGGGTCCCAAGATCACCCCCACCAGGATGGGCGAGACCACCGGGATGAGCCCGGGAATCATCATCTTCCGGATGGCGGCCCGGGTGACGATGTCCACGCAGGTCCCATACTCCGGTTTTCCCGTGCCTTCCATGATCCCCTTGATGCTGCGGAACTGCCGTCTGACTTCCTCGACGACCAGGCCGCCGGCTTCCCCGACTGCTTTCATACACAGCGAGCCGAACAGGAACGGCAGCATCCCGCCCAGAAACAACCCGACCAGCACGAGCGGGTCCGAGAGCTCAAACCCGCTCGTCTTGTTCTCACCCGACACCGCCCGCGCATACTCCGCGAACAAGACGATTGCAGCCAACCCGGCCGACCCGATGGCGTAACCCTTCGTCACCGCCTTGGTGGTGTTTCCCACCGCATCCAACGGATCGGTGATGTTGCGGACATCCTTCCCCAGATGAGCCATCTCCGCAATCCCGCCGGCGTTGTCGGTGATCGGCCCGAATGCATCGATCGCCACCACGATTCCCGCCATCGACAACATGGAAACGGCCGCCACCGCCACACCGTACAGGCCGCCTCCCCCGGCGCCTCCACAGATCCAGAAGCTCGCCAGGATGGCGGCCGCAATCACGACGACTGGCCAGGCCGTCGCCTGCATCCCGACCGCCAAGCCCGCGATGATGTTCGTCGCATGACCGGTCTCGCTGGCCTTCGCGATTCCGCGGACGGGACCATAGCTCTTGGAGGTGTAATAATCGGTGATGAAGACCAGCGCCAACGTGACCGCGAGCCCCACCAGCGCGGCCACGTAATACCTGGCTCCACTGACACCGCCGACCCCATGAATCAGCCGGATCGTGATCGGATAGAAGGCCACCGCCGCGATCCCGCCGGCCACGAAGAGCCCCTTGTAGAGGGCCGCCATGATCCCACCGCTCGGACCGACCTTGACGAACAGGATGCCGACAATGGTCGCGAGAATGGTCATGCCTCCGAGCGCAAGCGGGTAGAGGACCGGTTCCGCTTGTCCCTTGAACAGGGTGGACGCCAGGACCATCGCCGCCACCGTCGTCACCGCATAGGTCTCAAACAGGTCGGCCGCCATTCCGGCGCAGTCGCCGACATTGTCCGCGATCACCGCCGGGTTGCGGGGATCGTCCTCCGGAATGCCCGCCTCCACCTTACCCACGAGGTCGGCCCCGACATCCGCAGCCTTCGTATAAATGCCGCCGCCCACGCGCGCAAAGACCGAGATGAGGCTACCGCCGAAGCCCAGGCTCAACAGGGCATGAATCGCCTTGTCCTGTCCCGCGAGAGCCGCGGCAACGGCATAGAACAGGGTGAGCGCCAGCAAGCCCAGCCCGACCACCAGGAGCCCGGTGACGGCCCCGCCCCTGAACGCGACGGTCAACGCTGCGTTGAGTCCCTTGTGAGCCGCCTGCGCGGTTCGCACATTGGCTCGAACGGCGATGTTCATGCCGACATACCCCGCCGTGGCCGAGGCCCCCGCGCCGACCAGGAATCCGACCGCGGTCAGCAGCCCGAAGTAATCGGACCACTGCCCGGCCAGCCAGAGAAGAGCAAACAACACGGCCGCGACCGCCCCCACGGCGCGGTATTGGCGGTTCAAGAAGGCGGCCGCTCCTTCTTGGATCGCCTGGGCGATCCGCTGCATCTGCGCCGTGCCCGCTTCCAGCTTCACGACCCAGTAGGTTAAGTAGATCCCGTAGCCGATTCCCGCTATCGCGGCGGCGATGGCAAAGACGATGACCTCCATCGAAACATCCACAGACTGTCCTCCTCTCTATCAGAAGTACCGCATGGCGCTCCCCCGTCGATCCACGTGGCATCCGCGGATCCCGACCATCCGATGCCGCAGCCGGTCCACACACGGTGGGCTCGTCGCACTCGGAGGGCGCCGAAAAATCGGGCCATTCTATCCAGCCGGACGGGAATGATCAAGACGAAACCCCGGAGAACGATCAAGGAGACGGTTCACGGGGTCTCGAATCAGTTCTCGTTTATGAGAGGGGAACGCGGGCCGGTTTGCGTGATTGGAAAGAAAATTGGGAAGAAAACTGATATAGTGGCTCGCCAAGGAAGGAAGTCATGGGGATAAATCCCGAGTATATTTTGGTGGAGGGGAAGACGTTCATCAAGGAGCAGCTCGCGTTGGACAACCACGTCTTCAAGAATTGCACGATGGACCAGTGCCAGATCTACTACAGCGGCGGGCCTTTCGAGTTGATCGACACGCACATCACGAACTCGGAGCTGATCCTGAACCAGCCGGCAAAGAATATCTATTCGGCCATTCAGATCTTCAAAGTCAAATCACCGGGCTCGACCA